>JANXWM010000161.1 GCA_025351145.1 Chitinophagaceae bacterium | reverse complement strand
ATAACAATGTGCATCAAATACAAATACAATTACGTTTACAAAATTATGTTATATACTAACAAAAAAACGGAACCCAAAAGGTATTCCGCTTTCAATATTAAATCTAAGTAACTTAGTAACGCTTTTCTTTAATCCTTGCGCTTTTTCCACTGCGTTCACGTAAATAATACAATTTAGCGCGGCGTACTTTACCTACCTTATTCAAAAGAACTGATTCAACATTTGGCGAAAAGAACGGGAAAACCCTTTCGACACCTACGCCATCAGATATTTTGCGTACAGTGAAAGTTGCTGTGGCACCGGTGCCCTGTATTTTTAAAACATCCCCACGAAAGCCCTGAATACGCTCTTTACCACCTTCAACGATTTTATAATTTACAGTAACGTTATCACCTGCTTTGAATTTGGGGTAATCTTTTTTACCTGTAAGCTGTTCGTGAACAAATTGAACTGCTGTGCTCATATCTTAAAATTTAAGGACGGCGAAGGTAGGGGTTTTATGAGAAATATTTTAGAAGAAAGAAGTTTTTTTATGCTAATCTCCAAAATAAAGTGAAATATATCGCAGACTCTGGCAGAAAGCTGCTCTTCGCTCTGCCGATTTATGATCAGAATGTATAAGGGAGTGACACAAGGGACGATGCCATGAAATAAAAAAGCTGGTATCAAAAAAGGCAGATACCAGCTTTAAAAGAAATTTATAAAAACTAACGGGCAATATTTACTGCTCTTTTCTCCCGGATTACGGTTACTTTAATTTGCCCCGGATAGGTCATTTCAGTTTGTATTTTTTGTGCAATTTCAAAACTGAGTTTATCACTTTCTGCATCACCGACTTTATCGGCTTCAACAATTACACGCAACTCACGGCCGGCCTGTATAGCATAAGCTTTTTCAACGCCGGGATAAGACACAGCAAGCGTTTCAAGGTTTTTGATCCTTTGGATGTATTGCTGCATTATTTCGCGCCTCGCACCTGGACGGGCACCACTGATTGCATCACAGGCCTGAACTATTGGTGAAATAACATACTGCATTTCCATTTCATCGTGATGTGCGCCGATAGCATTAACAACAGCTGGGTTTTCACCATATTTTTCAGCTAATTTAGCTCCAAGCAGCGCATGGCTCAATTCGGTTTCTTCATCTGGCACTTTTCCTATATCATGTAAAAGCCCGGCTCGTTTTGCCAGTTTAGGGTTCATGCCAAGTTCCGCTGACATGATTCCGCATAGATTGGCGACCTCCCTGCTGTGCATTAACAGGTTTTGACCATAAGAAGAGCGGAACCGCATTTTACCTACAATCCTTACCAATTCTTTATGCAGGCCATGAATACCCATTTCAATTACTGTTCTTTCGCCAATTTCCATTACCTGTTCTTCAAGTTGTTTGCGGGTTTTTTCCACCACCTCTTCAATTCTTGCAGGGTGAATACGGCCATCGGCGACCAAACGCTGCAAGCTTAACCTTGCTATTTCCCTGCGCAACGGATCAAAGGAAGATAATACAATAGCTTCGGGTGTATCATCAACAATAAGATCCACTCCAGTGGCTGCTTCAATTGCACGTATATTACGTCCTTCACGCCCAATGATTTGACCTTTTATTTCGTCACTTTCGAGATTAAAAACGGTAACAGTATTCTCTATTGTTTGTTCGGCCGCAGTGCGTTGTATCGACTGTATAATAATTTTACGTGCTTCTTTATTGGCTTTTTGACGTGCATCTTCAATAATTTCCTGCTGCAACGTTAATGCTTGTGTATGAGCGTCCTGTTTAAGGCTGTCTACCAATTGAGATTTGGCTTCTTCTGCTGTTAATCCAGCTATTTTTTCCAGCCTGCGAATATGTTCTTCCTGGTGCTTTTCAAGTTCAGTTCTTTTACTGTTTACTACCTCTATCTGGCGATTAAGATTCTCCTTAATGATATCGTTTTCTTTAATTTGTTTATCAAGTGCACTATCTTTTTGATTGATAGTGATCTCTTTCTGTTTGATTCTGTTTTCGGTATCGCCAATTTTCCTGTTTCTTTCCAACACCTCTTTATCATGCTCACTTTTTAATTGAACAGCCTTTTCTTTGGCTTCAAGTAATTTTTCTTTTTTTAGGGTTTCAGCTCTTGCTTCTGCTTCACTGATTATTTTTTGAACCTGTAATTCTGCTTCTTCAACCTGCTTTTTGGTATTTTTTGCAAACAAAATTTTCCCTGCTATAATTCCCAAAACCAATGCGAGAAAACCAATTATAATATAAACAACATTTTGATCCATGCTTTTGAAGTTTTAAATAATTCGAACATATACCTATTCTCTTTTCTTCATTTAATAGAAGAACGATTGAACAGCAATATGCGAAGATAATTAAAGGATTACAATTTCGGGAGATTGAATTAATCCTCATGACGGAAAAATTTTTCCCCATTTTGGAAAAACTAGAAGCTATGATTTCATTAAGGTTTTGTAGATCAAGTGTTTAAGCATTAAATTTTCTTTTGGCATTTTGTTTGACCCTTAGTTATTATCCGTTTTTAATACTACCCTTTTTAATTGTCCAAAACTGAATTTATTATTACCCCCCTTTCAAGGGGGTTTTTTATTTAAGCCCGTTATTTAATTATTTGTTATCCCAAAAATGGTATTTACATCTACTTTGGCTGTGTTTAATAAATATTTATATCTAAACCTCAAGATTGTGCAACTGGCTATTTATTTGGGAATGGCTGTAATGCTTTATCAATCATATCTTCCAGCAAAGCAAATTTTTCAATTGTTTCTTTTATATCAGTTTTTTCCATACCTGAACTATTCTGTTCGGTTGAAAACCAGATAAGCACCATTGCAATAAAATCCTGCATGTCTTTTCCTGCAAAATCGGTTTTAAATTCAATGATTTTGTCATTGATTAGTTTTACATTTTTACGAAGAGACTCTTCGTCTTTTGGCTCAATTCTTAACCGGTATGTTCGGTCACCTATCAGTATATTTAACGGGATCAGTTCAGCCATATTATTATGCATTTAAGATTGCAATACATTTTTCAATGTCTGCCAGGTAACTATTAATCCTTTTCTCAAGTAACTTCTTTTCGTTGTGCTGAAGCCCGTTACTACTTAATTTAAGGATATCAATTTGCTGATTCAGCCGTACTATGAGGTCATTTTTTTCTTGCGCCGATATGCGTAGTGAATCAACTTCTTTTTGAAGTGCTGCATTTTGTTTTACAATAAGCTCCATGTGCTTTAGCAGTAATTGAAGTCTATTTTGCAGGTTTTTTATGTGCGTATCCAGATTTTCCATGCAAAATCTATATTGTTTTTTGTTTTATTGACAATAAGTAAAAATATAAAACTTTACACTAAAACCAGTTGGCAAACAGTGAGGCGAAAGCTGGTTCATATTCCCAAAGTACAAGTGTGCGACGCAAGGAACGGTACACAAAGAGGCGTTGCCGGTTAAAAAAATTATTTTCTAACTTCTGTTAACAGGTCTTTTTCAAATGTTTGCATGATCTTTTGCATCATTTCGTCAATTTCGTTATCAGTAAGTGTTTTTTCTTCATCGGCAAATGTAAAATTAATGGCAAGCGATTTTTTTCCGGTTCCCAACTTATCGCTTTCGAATATATCGAACAATCTGATTTCCTGTAATTTTGAAATGTTCAGCTTCTTTATTGCCTTTTCAATATCGTCAAAGGGAAGTGCATTATTTGCCAAAACAGCAAGGTCCCGCTGGACAGACGGGAATTTACCAACTTCACTGTACACGATCTTTTGTTTTTCAAGCAAATTCAAAAGAATAGTATAGTTTAAATCGATAAAATAAACAGGCTGCTTAATTTCGAAACCCTGCAAACAGGCCTTACTTATTTCTGATAAAGTTCCCAGGTTACTATTACGATACTTAATATTGTAATGAACGCCATTTTCCTGTGTAAAGGGGTCATCAAATTCAACGCCTGAAAACCCGCAAAGCCCAAGTATGGAAGTGGCAATACCTTTTGCAATAAAAAAATCTGATGGCCTGCTTTTTTCTCTCCAGGCATCAAAATGATTTTCACCCGTAATGTACAGGGCAAAGTGTTCATCTTCTATATATATTCCCTCAACTTGTGAAGAATAGGTTTTGCCAAACTCAAAAAACCGGAGGTTTGTGTTTTTCCGGTTAATATTATAAGAGAGGCTCTCAAGTGCAGTTTCAAGCATAGAAGGCCGCAGTACATTCAGATCGGCGCTTAAATTATTAATCATTTTTATAGAACTGCTTAAAACTTGCTCCGTATAATATTTGCTGTTGGTAATAGAATTCGTTAGAATTTCATTGAAGCTCAGGCCTGTAAGGTAATTGGCCATTTTTTCACGCAGGCTTTCTTTAAGCGACAGTGTATCATTTGAAGGTGATATAGAAATATTTGTGGGAATTTCAATATTATCTAACCCGTCTATCCTGATAATTTCTTCCACCACATCTGCCGGCAGGCTTATATCTGGCTTACTGTAAGGTGCTGCAACCCAAATTTCGTCCATGCCTTCTTTTAATATTTCAAAGCCTAGGCTTTGCAATAATTTAGTGATAGTATCCTGGTGATAATTTTTGCCACTGAGCTTTTTTAAATAATGATATTTCAGCGCAATTTGAACTTTATCTTTTTGTTTCGGATAAACATCAACCGTTTCGCTTGCAATTTCGCCACCTGCTATTTCTTTTATAAGTAAAGCGGCACGTTTCAACACGGTGACCGTGTTAGAAATGTCAACCCCCTTTTCAAACCTGGAAGCAGCATCGGTGCGTAAACCATGATATACCGATGTTCTGCGGATAGTAACAGGATTAAACCAGGCGCTTTCCAAAAAAATATCTTGGGTTGTTGCTTTTACACCGCTGTCAATACCCCCAAATACACCGGCAATACACATACCTTCTTCGGCATTACAAATCACCAGGTCATCCGCTTTTAGTTTTCTCTCCTTCGCATCAAGTGTTTTAAAAAGCGTCCCGTCAGGAAGGTTTTTTACGATTATTCCACCCCCTTTTATTTCAGCAGCATCAAAAGCATGAAGCGGTTGCCCTGTTTCGTGCAGTATAAAATTGGTAATGTCTACAATATTATTAATAGGCCTTAAGCCGATAGACTTCAACCTGTTCTGCAACCATTCCGGCGATTCTTTCACTATAACACCTTTTATACTCATCCCCGAATAACGCTGACAGGCATCTGTATTTTCAATGCTAACTTTTATTGGTAATAAAGAATTGTCTGGCTTAAAAGCATTTATATAAGGCAGCTTGGTTTTAACCGTTTTCCTGCTGTGGTGCGATAAATAAGCACAAACATCTTTTGCCACACCAATATGGCTCATTGCATCCATCCTGTTGGGGGTTAAGCCTATTTCAAATATCCAGTCTTGGTAAGGTTTAAAATATTCGGTTGCAGGTTTGCCAGCCACAGCAGCATCAGGCATAATCAAAATACCAGCATGGCTTTCTCCAATGCCAATTTCATCCTCGGCACATATCATTCCATGGCTTTCAATTCCACGGATCTTGGCAACTTTCATGGTAAGCGGTTCGCCCGAAACAGGATAAATCGTTGTACCAACAGTTGCAACAATTACTTTTTGCCCCGCAGCAATATTCCATGCACCGCAAACAATCTGCAATAGTTCGCCGCTGCCGGTATCTACTTTGGTTACACTAAGTTTATCTGCATTGGGGTGTTTTTCGCATTCGGTTACCAGCCCAATCACCAGGCCTTTTAAGCCGCCTTTTATATTTTCGTATTCTTCAAGGCTTTCTACTTCCAGGCCAATAGATGTAAGGATTTTCGAAAGTTTTTCCGGTTCAATTTTTTCGGGTAAATATTCACTCAGCCAGTTATAAGAGATCGTCATGTATCACACATTTTTTGTAGTGTGCAAATATAAATCATGCCTGCCAGCAATAATTGGTTAAATATTTTGGGCCGGGCAAAAGAAACTTCTATGAGGCTTTCGTTGCGTCGCACCCTTGTACGTTCGGATTATGCTTTAGCTTTTATCGAAGCGAAAATTAAAGCGCAGCAATATAAAAATGTGGGATACGCTAAGATAAAAGATCCTAAATGTTCCGAACGTACAAGGGTGCGACGCAAGGAACGATTAATTGATATTCTTCTGCCGGGTTCAAAAAAATTGTATTATTATCTCCTGAAAAAAGCAATTCATTATATCAAAACCCTTTCGCTGAAGGCCAAAATAAAATGGTGCATTGTTATTGTATGCATTGTTTGGTTTTGGCTTGCATTGCCTGCAAAACTGTTTAATGCGCCCACCAGTTTTGTAATAACAGATAAAGATGGTCACCTTTTAAATGCATCTATTGCAGCGGATGGACAATGGCGTTTCCCTTACGATAAAAATGTGCCGCAAAAATTTATTGACTGCATCACCACATTCGAAGACAAACGTTTTTTTTATCATCCCGGTGTTGACCCAATTGCTTTGTGCCGTGCCATTGTGCAAAATATAAAGAATACGGGAGTGGTTAGCGGCGGCAGTACTATTACCATGCAGGTAATGCGTATACAGCAACAAAACAGCACCCGCGGTATCTGGAATAAATTATCAGAAACTATTCTTGCAGTTCGTTTGGAATGTTCTTATTCAAAAAAAACGATCCTTGCATTGTATGCATCCAATGCGCCTTTTGGCAGTAATGTGGTTGGCCTCGATGCTGCATCCTGGCGCTACTTTGGAAGAAACGCCGATGAATTAAGCTGGGGCGAAACAGCAGCATTGGCTGTACTGCCCAATGCACCTTCGCTGGTGCATCCGGGAAAGAACCGCGACATATTATTGCGCAAAAGAAATGAACTGCTCGATAAACTTGCTGCCAATAAAACCATTGACCCCACAACATGCAATCTTGCAAAGCTTGAACCATTGCCCGGTGCACCAAAACCTTTGCCTCAACTGGCACCGCATTTACTGGACAGGTGCAAAAGAGATTATAATACACTTGTAAAAAACAAAACTGCAAGGCCAACTGAAATTCAAACAACCATTAACAGTAACCTGCAGCAACAGGTAAACAATATCATCTTTCAGCACCATGAACAATTGAAAGGAAACCAAATAAACAACGCCGCCGCCATGGTGGTTGAAATTGAAACGGGCAATATACTTTCTTATGTGGGCAACGTTTATTTGCCGGCAGACTCATCTATTCAAAGCAGTGTGGATGTGCTGGCATCGAAACGCAGCCCGGGCAGCACTTTAAAACCATTGCTCTATGCATCTTTACTTTCTGAAGGCAGTATGTTGCCGCGACAATTGGTACCCGATATTCCCACACAAATGGGTGGCTATATGCCCGAAAATTTTGATCTTGGTTACGATGGCGCAGTGCCTGCTAACCGTGCACTTTCACGTAGTTTAAATATTCCTGCGGTGCGCATGTTAATGCAGTTCAAATACCAAAAATTTTATGATGTATTAAAGCAATGCGGCTTTACAACACTCAATAAACCCGCAGATAATTACGGCATGAGTTTAATTTTGGGCGGCTGCGAAATATCTCCTTACGAGCTTGCCGGTGTTTACAGCAGCATGGCAAGAATGTACAACCATCAACGCAGCAATAAAGGCGAATGGAACAGCAATGATTGGTTTATGCCGAAATACAGCGTTCAGCAGTCAGGTAGCGGGTATCAGCCGTCAGTTAAAAACTACAAACAACCAACTGCAAACTTATTCGATTACACTGCCCTATGGCACACTTTCAACGCCATGAACGAAGTAATGCGGCCGGGCGAAGAAGGGCTTTGGGGTTTGTTTTCATCTGCACAGCGTATCGCCTGGAAAACCGGTACCAGCTTTGGTTTCAGGGATGGATGGGCCGTTGGGTTTACAACAAAATATTGTGTGGTCGTTTGGGTGGGCAACACAACAGGAGAGGGAAGGCCAGATCTTACAGGTATTAATACTGCGGCTCCAATTCTCTTTGATATCTTTCGCCTGTTACCAAATGCAGAATGGTTTCAGCCGCCTTCATCGGGTTTTATTTATATGCCGGTATGCCACGAATCTGGTTTTAAAGCGGGGCCGGATTGTATTAAAGTTGATACCATAATGGTTTCAAAAAATGCAGCGAAAGCAACTATTTGTCCCTATCACCGCATTATTCATTTAGATAAAACAGGTGCTTACCGCGTAACAGAAAATTGTATGTCACCGGCTGATATGCAAAATGTGGGATGGTTTATTTTGCCGCCAACTATTGAATATTATTACAAACAAAAACATGCAGATTATAAAACGCTGCCGCCATTTATGCCGGGCTGCGTAAATGAAACGGTAAAGACGCTCGACATTATTTATCCCGAAGAGGGTTCAAAAATTTATGTGCCTTTAGAGATCAGCGGCGAACGCGGCAAAACAGTTTTTACAGCTACGCACCGCAACAGCAACGCCAAACTTTTCTGGCACCTCGATGATGCGTACATAGGCACTACAACTCAGTTTCACCAGATGGCGGTAAGCCCTGTAGCAGGCAAACACATCTTAACTATAGTTGATGAAAACGGTGAAAGTGTTTCAAGGAATTTTGAGATATTAGATAAAGAACGCAATTAAATTTTAATACATTTTATTGGCCCGGCTGAAGTATTTTATGGCATCACCTCTTGCGTCGCACTCTTGTACGTTCGGATCATGATTGAACAAAATACAATTTATTGCAGAAGCGCAAAGCCGCAGAGCAATTGTATTTTCTTTGTGTCTCTGCGGTAAAAAAACCGCTTCAATCTACGCTTCTATACAACTCCTAAGCAGCGGCAGCTTTTAGTTCAATGAGTTTACGTTCATAGAAAGCTATTTTGGCAGTTCTTTGCTTTTCCTGGTACGCCTTTAAATCC
>JANXWM010000155.1 GCA_025351145.1 Chitinophagaceae bacterium | reverse complement strand
TTATATAACAATGCTTTTTATGCAGTGAATGAAAACAAGAAACAGCAAGGAGAAAATTATGAACCAACTGTTTCAGTAAGCACACAAAAGATAAATTATAAAGTTGAAATAAAAGTAAAAGACAATGGCAATGGTATTTCTCAAAAAATAGTTGACAAAATCTTTCAACCCTTCTTTACTACAAAGCCAACGGGACAAGGAACCGGACTAGGGTTGAGTTTGAGTTACGATATTATTAAAGCACATGGCGGGGAGTTGAAAGTTGAGACGAAGGAGGGAGAAGGAAGTGAATTTATTATTTCATTGCCTGTTACCTAACAGAAGCTTTTTTTTATTCTTGCAACTTTTATACCTTTAAAAATGAGCTGAAAACTTGTTTCACAGATTATTCATTCACTTTAATCTTTCATTCTATGCCCTCTTATTCTTTGAACGTTAACGACAAAACTTTTACAGCCGACGCAGATGCAGATATGCCGCTGCTTTGGGTACTTCGTGATGTGCTTGACTTAACCGGTACAAAATATGGTTGTGGTGTGGCAAGTTGTGGCGCATGCACTGTGCTTAAAGATGGTAAAGCTGTTCGCAGTTGCCAGGAGCAAATACAAAATATCGGCACTGCAAAAATTACGACCATTGAAGGCTTGAGTAAAGATGGCACTTCGCATCCTGTTCAAAAAGCATGGGAAAAAATTGGTGTGCCGCAATGTGGTTATTGCCAGGCAGGGCAGATGATGAATGTGGCTGGCTTATTAAACGAGTATCCAAAACCAACAGAAGAACAGATCAGCAGTATGATGGCTGGAAACCTTTGCAGGTGCGGCACTTATTACAGGATTAAACTGGCGATAAAAGAAGCGATAGATAATTCTTGATGCAATCATTGCTGAATAAAAAATAAAACGCACAAGAGTGCGACGCAACGAAGTTTAATAGAATTACAAATGCCGGTTACAAAAAAATATTCATAATAGTCTCTTACTCCCTTTAGGGTTGGGGCAAATACTTTATATGAAAACAAATATCAATCGCCGCAATTTTTTAAAGATAGGCTCTGCCGCTGGTGGTGGTTTAGTACTTGCATTTTTATTACCGGAAGTGGGATGCAATAGTGGTAGCAGCGTTAAAGCTGCTGCATGTGATCCATTACAACCATCTTCATATTTGAAGATAGAATCAACCGGTGATGTTACGATTTGTTTTGCAAGACAGGAAATGGGGCAAGGTGTAAATACATCGTTGCCGATGATCGTTGCTGAAGAGCTGGATGCAGATTGGAGTAAGGTGAAGACAGAAATAATGACTTATAATAAAGACCTTGCAAGGTTAAATGATCCCAAACCCGGCGAGTATTATTCAACAGGTGGCAGCCAGAGTGTGGTAGCCGACTGGACTGAAATGCGAAAAGTTGGCGCAACGGCAAAAACAATGCTGGTAAAGGCTGCAGCAGACAAATGGAAGATCCCGGAAAGCCAATGCAGCACTGCAAATGGTACTGTTACGAATAAAAATAACAATACTTCTTTGAGCTATGGAGAACTGGTTTGCGACGCCATAAAATTACCAGTACCAAAAGAAGTGAAACTAAAAGACCCCAAAGATTTTACATTGGTTGGTAAGGCATTGCCAAAGAAAAATTTAAAAACAATTCTTGCGGGTAATGCAAAGTATGGCATTGATGCAAAAGTGCCGGACATGGTGTATGCAGTAGCAGAGCGTTGCCCTGTGCTTGGTGGCAAAATAAAATCAGTTGATGATAGTGCCTGCAAACAAGTTAACGGTTTTATTAAAACTGTGCAGTTTGAGGGAACTGCTGTTCCTATGCATTTACATGCGGGTGTTGCCGTGCTTGCTACAAATGTATGGAGTGCAATGAAAGCAAGAAATGTGTTGAAAGTTGTATGGGATGAAGGAGATAAAAATCATGAATCAACAGATGAACTATTTCATAAATTTGAAAGCCGGAGCAAACAAAAACCTGCAAATGAAATTTACACAAAAGGAAATGCAGCTAAAGCAAATGATCCCAGCGGTAACGTGCTTGAATCTGCTTACGCAGCGCCTTTTCTTGCACATGGCACTATGGAACCAATGAATATGGTTGCATCTGTAAAAAAAGATTCCTGTGAGTTATGGGGAACAAGCCAGTGGCCTGAATGGGCGGCAAGAGAACTGGCAAAAGAACTTTCAATTGATGAGAAAAATGTAAAGATCAATCTTACTTATATAGGCGGTGGCTTTGGTAGAAGATTGTATCATGATTACATGATAGAAGCAGTGAAAATTGCAAAGCAACATGATGCTCCTGTAAAAGTTATATGGGACAGAACAGATGATATACGCAATGATGCATACCGACCTGCAAACTATCATCGCATGAAAGCATCATGGAGCAATGATGGTAAAATGCTTACATGGCAGCACCATGTACTTAGTACTTCTATAAATGTAATGATCGAGGGACCTGATACAAAAAATCCTGCCGAAATTCTTGGTGGTGCCGCATCCGATTTTTGGTACGATATATCAAATGTGCACACTGCATATTCTCATGTTGATTTTAATTTACAACGCGGATGGGTACGCGCCGTAGAAATATGCATGAATGTTTTTCCCATTGAATCTTTTATTGATGAAGTAGCATCGAAGATGAAAAAAGATCCGCTGCAATTCAGGCTGCACCTGCTTTCTACAATGCCTAAGAGAACTGACAATGGATTGAACCAGGATCCACAACGTGTTGCTGCAGTATTAAAACTTGCGGCAGAAAAAATTGGTTACAATAATCCAAGACAAGCGAATCATTATATTGGTCTTGCTGCGCATCCTTTTGCTTTTTGTCCGTCGTATGCCGCGCATGCAATAGAAATTGAAATGATTGGTCCAAAAAAATTCAGGATCATAAAAGTAATTGCTGCTGTTGATTGTGGCATTGTTGTTAACCCAGATGGTATGAAAAGCCAGATAGAAGGCGGGCTTGCGTTTGCATTATCGCAGGCGTTGAAAAATGAGATCACTGTAAAAGATAGTCGTGTTGAGCAAAACAGTTTTTTTAATTATGATCCTTTACGTTTCAATGAAATGCCCGACATAGAAGTGCATTATATACAAAGCAATGAAACGCCCGGCGGCATTGGTGAAGTTGGTATGCCCACAGTAGCGCCTGCACTCTGCAATGCCTTGGCAGCAGCGGGTTTCAGACCATATAGGTTACCTATTAAGAAAGACGGATTTGAGTGGGTGTAAGGTTTTTTTGAGCCCGGCTTTTGAATATTTATTTAGCTTTTCTTGCGTCGCACACTTGTACGTTTGGATTATTTATTGAGCTTTTATATTAGCGTAGCTCAAAGCGAAATAAGAAAATAGTTCTTTATTATTCGCCGCCGTTGGTCGCCTGACCAACGGCTTTTTATTAATCAAAAATTACACTTGATAAACGGGCTGTTGAAAGCTGCA
>JANXWM010000135.1 GCA_025351145.1 Chitinophagaceae bacterium | reverse complement strand
CTTGTAATGATCTTTTGCATGATGGTATATTTTAAAAAGTGTATAATTTTTATGTTGAGCCAGGCAGAAGTTTTTCATGGCATCGGCTGTTGCGTCGCACTCTTGTGCGTTCGGAACATTTTTGAGCCGAAAAAAAACCACAGAGTTACACAGAGTTTTTTCATAGAGTGCACAGAGCCTGATTTCACTGTATTACTCTGTGCTTCTTCACTCTGTGAAACTCTGTGGTTAATTGCTCAATAGAATATCCGCAGTACAAGAGTGCGACGCAAGGAACGATCAGTAAAGAACTTCAGTATCGGCTCATAAAATTTCATGTACAAAGAACAATAATTATTTATGCCGGCTTCTGTGCCGGGGTTTTTATTTTATACCCCGCCCAGCCGAAATAAAATATAACAAAGAAGCACAGCAACGGAACGATATACGCCATTTGTATGCTGCCTGTTTTATCAGAAATCTGCCCCATGATCGGCGGAAAAATTGCGCCACCCACAATAGACATTACAAGAAACGATGAAGCAATTTTACTTTCTTCGCCAAGGTCTTTAATGCCCAAAGCAAAAATGGTCGGGAACATGATCGACATGAAGAAAGGTACTGCCAGCAAGGCATACACGGCAATACTGCCTGTTGCCGTAAGTGCAACCGTGAGCAGTAAAATATTAATGACTGCATACAAACGCAGCAACTTTGCAGGCTTTATAAAACGCATAAAAAATGTACCCGCAAAGCGCCCAAGCATAAAGCCGACCATTGCAATAAAGCCCCAGTAATAAGCAGCATCTTTTTCTGGAAGGTTCATGGTGTACCTGGAAAAACGAATGAAGAAACTACCCACACCAACCTGTGCACCTACATAAAAAAATTGTGCTATTACAGCCCACTTAACGTGGCTGTGCCGGAACACATTCAAAGAGAAAGATTTGTGGCCGTGGCCATCGTCTTCTGCATCTTCTTCTTTTATTTCGGGCAGGCGGGTGAATACAAAAAAGATAGCGACAAGGAGCACTATACCTGCGATGATCATGTAAGGGATTTTGATAGTGCCTGCTTCAAAAGAAAGATAACTGTTGAGCTGTTCCGGGCTCATTTGCTGCATCTCCTGCGGCGTATGTTCAATGCCTGAAAGAATAAATTGTCCGCCAACAATTGGCGCAATAAAAGCGCCAACGCCGTTAAATGACTGGGCAAAATTTAAACGTTGTTCAGAAGAAGCTTTATCGCCTAATTTGGTGATGTAGGGATTGGCAACTGTTTCTAAAAAAGTAGCGCCGCTTGCGATGATAAACAACGCGAATAAAAAGAATTCGTAACTGCGCGCTGATGCTGCGGGAATAAATAATGCCGCACCAATTGCATATAAGATGAGGCCAAAAAGGATGCCTTTTTTATAACCGTATTTGTGCATAAACCATCCCGCCGGCAGGGCTATAACAAAGTAGCCGAGATAAACTGCCGTATCAATTAGAGACGACTGCAGATCTGTTAGCTGACAGGCTTTTTTTAAATGCGGAATAAGGATTGGATTGATGTTGTGAAGGAAGGCCCATAAGAAAAAAAGACTGGTGATCAATGCAAATGCAATGGTGTTGCTTGCTGTTTTTTGATTTGGTTTTGGCATGCTGTATTGTTTGAAAATATTTTACCGTTAGTACGATCTGTTTCGCGTTGCTGCCATAAATATACAGTACAAGTGAGTTCCGGTATACCGGAATTTTATAACACAACAATGTTTAATTGAAATTCAAAAGCCTGTAAACAAAAAATAAATCAACTTTTTATGGCGATGGTATTTGTGAGTACGCCAATGCCATTAATGCTGATGTTTACCACATCATTTTCCTGCAACGTAAATTCATTTGGCGGCACCACACATGTCCCGGTCATTAAGAAACAACCATGTATAAAATCCATTTCTTTAAATAGCCAATGAGCAAGTTCGTTCAATGTTCGTTTCATTTTAGAAAGCGTTGTGGCATCGTCGAACATCTTCATTCCATTGCGGTAAATATTCATTTGAATGGCTGTGCTTAAATCAATCGGTTTATCTGTTATAAACAGGCAGGGCCCAAGCGCAGCGCTTCTTTCGTACATCTTTGCCTGCGGAAGATACAACGGATTTTCACCTTCAATACTTCGTGAACTCATGTCGTTGCCGATGGTATAAGCCTGGATGTTTCCGTGGGTATTTATAAACAATGTAAGTTCCGGTTCTGGTACATTCCACGTTGAATCTTTACGTATGCGAACTTTATCTTTATGTCCGGCAACACGGTGCGGCAAAGATTTAAAAAACAATTCGGGCCGCTCTGCTTCATATACCCGTTGATAGCAATCAGCAGCACCGGTATCTTCTGATTCTTCCATTCTGGCATCGCGGCTGCGCAGGTAAGTAACACCTGCTGCCCAAACTTCCTGGCTGCCAATAGGTGCCAGCAAATAATTGTTGATTAAATTCTCCGCATCTTCTTCCGTTATTGAGTCGGCGCTTGAAGTTAGTTGCAATAGATGTGCGTGAAGGTCTGGTTGATTAATGAGTGTATCCCAATCATTATTCAGCAAAAAATAGTTTGCTTCTTCTTTGAGTATATTTCCTTTTGATGTTTTGTATAAATGCATGGGTACTTATTTTTTTATGGTATCAAGATCAACACCGAGTAATTGTTTGGCAAGTTGTTTTAATGCATCGTAGTCGCCCTGGAAATGGCAGGTGGTTTCTTTGTATTCGCCCGTTGCTCCTTTCTTTAATTCCATTGCATGCGATGATGATTCCACTTCATAAAAAGGCCCCATCTGTGTGCCATCTGCCAGCGGGCCATCGTTGTAAGAATTGATCACATCACCTTTATACGGCTCTTTCTGTAACTCCCATTTGCTGTTTACATAAGCAGCACTTTTATCCACCTGCGGAATAATAACCGTTAATACATTCTTTTGAAAATCGTAACTGGCGGCAATGGGTTTTGCAATCAATGGAGACAGCCCAATCTTGCTTCTTAGCTTTCCATCGCAGGTGAAATATAATACACTATCACTTACCTTCAAACGTTCCGGCGGTATAGAACCAAAATAATTATCCGTAATATAAGAGCGTGCATTTGCTATCGGGTGAAACGGAATGATAACAGTTGTTTCAGACGAAGGCGTAAACATGCCGAGTAACCAAATAGATAAAAGGCCTTTATCTTTTGTCCAGTCATTAGTGCCTGTGTTGGTTACTTTATTATCCGTTTCAAAACCTACGAAATGAATATTGGCAGGAATACTGATTTGCAATTTTGCTGCCAGTGTTTCTTTCGAAAGCAGACTGATTTTTCTTTCAACCGCAACATCAAACTTTGTTCCGCTGAAATTGGTAATGCTTGCTTTCTTTAAAAAAGTTGCAGAAGATTTATCTGATTGTGATACTTCATACATTTCTGTATCAATAAACGATGGCACCTGCCAGTGAGCAATATTGAACGAATCACCAGCTTTAAAATAAATGGAATACTGACCGCCTTCCGGGCCCATCCAAAACCTTTCTTCGCCACCAACCGGGTTAAATTGTTTTTTCTTTTCTGTGGCAGATATCAGGTTATAGTTAAGCCAGCCAAAACTGGTGCCGGTATCGCCGGTTGCAGTGCTTGTAATAACGCGGCCCTGGTAATCTGCAGAAAGCAGCACCTTACTGCTTCCATCTTCACTGCTTAGCTCAAGTGCTTTGGCTGTGTGGCTTTTAAGGAAATCAACATCGTACGCATACGTTCCTTTCGATACCTTTTTACCGCTATCACCGGTAGTTGTTTTTTCTGTTGCAGTATTGCATGCGGTATTCATTATCAGTAAAAAGATACAACTGTATTTTACAATATTCATACGGCTAAATTTTTTATGCGGCTATAAAATTCAGTAAAACATTTTGCACCCAACGTTCGGATTATTATGGCATCGTCTCTTGCGTCGCACTCTTGTACGTTCGGATTATTACTGAGCAAGCTGCGAGCCGTGAACTACGAGCTGTGAGCAAAATACAAGGGCTCGTAGCTCGCAGCTAAAAGCTTATAGCTATTCTTCAGTACAAGTGTGCGACGCAAGGAACGATCAGCAAAGAACTTATGCCTGGCCCAAAAAATGTATTTTAAATTTATACGATTGCTTCATTGTTATAAGCACCATTTACCTGCCTCATAATATGCAATGGATTTTCATTTTTCAAAGCATCGGGCAACAGTTGCTGCGGGCTGTTTTGATAACAAACAGCACGTGTAAAACGATAAATGGCATTGCTGCCCACCGATGTTGTGTTACTGAAAGTTGTTGCAGGATAAGGCCCGCCATGCACCATCGCATGCGTAACCTCCACACCAGTTGGAACATTGTTGAAAATAATTCTTCCGGCTTTTAATTCGAGTTCTTTTGCAAGATTGGCAAATACAGCAAGATCATTTTCTGTGCCCCAGATACTTGCGGTTAACTGGCCTGTTAACTGCGTTGCAACTGCATACAACTCTTCTTCATTATCTGCAATAACATGAATGGATGCAGGCCCAAATACTTCATGCCATAAATCTTTATTCAATAAAAAATGTTTTGCTTCGATTTGAAACATTTGAGGCGTGGCACTCATTTCAACACTACTTTCTTTGCCTGTTGACACAAGTGAAATATCCTCAGCACCTGAAAGTTTTTTTATGGAAGAAATATAGTTGTTGCAAATATTATTGGTTAACATGCTATCTGCATTTGCATTTTTTATACAGGCCGCAAAGTGCGCAAGAAAAATAGCTGTATCAGGCGATTTGAGCGAAATAATAATACCTGGATTTGTGCAAAATTGCCCCGCACTCAACAGGTTTGAAGCAGCCAGTTTTTCTGCGAGTATGGTTGCTTGCTGCTGCAGTATTTCGGGCAAAATAAACACGGGGTTTACGCTGCCCATTTCTGCATATACAGGAATTGGCTCTGCTCTTTTTACCGCAGCATCGAACAATGCTTTACCACCGTTAAAAGATCCTGTAAACCCAACAGCTTTGATAAGTGGATGCGTTACAAGATTAATACTGCATTCATTATTCTTACCCTGCAATAAAGAAAAAACACCTTCGGGCATATTGGTTTCTTTAGCAGCATCGATGATGATTTTACCCACCATTTCTGAGGTAGCTGGATGGCCCGGATGGGCTTTATATACTACCGGACAGCCGGCAGCCAAAGCAGAAATTGTATCCCCGCCAGCAACGGAAAAAGCGAAAGGAAAATTGCTGGCACCAAACACTGCAACCGGACCAATTGATACCTGCATTTGCCGGATATCAGGCTTTGGCAATGGCGTACGTTCGGGTTGCGCGGTATCAATAATTGCTTTAACCCAGGAGCCCTCCCGGAGTAATGCTGCGAATAATTTAATCTGATTGATGGTGCGCTGCACTTCACCTTCCAGTCTTGGTTTTGGTAAATGTGTTTCGTGCATGGCCATCTTTACAAGTTCCTCTTTTGAAGCAGTAATTGCTTCGGCAATTTGTTCGAGGAAAACTATTTTTTGTGCTGCTGTACAAAGCCGGTATTTGCTGAATGCATCGTTACCAAGAATTGCAGCTTCATCAATTTCTTCTGCGGAAACTTCATAAAAGGAAAAGGTAAGCGGCTGATCATTTTCTAAGACTGAAGAAGAGGATATATTATCGCTATTTCCTGAAACAGTGTATCCTATTAAATTTTTTCCGGTGATCATGCGTGGAGAAGTTTATGCTTTGCAATCTATAACAAAGAAAGTAAAAGAATCGCATGAAAAGATGTGAAACAAAAAAAGGATGTCACAAATAAATGTGTCATCCTTTTTTGTATTGGCTGTTTTAAAGCTGCTTATTGCATGGAACGTACAAGAGTGCGACGCAAGAGGCGATGCCATGAAAAAACTTCAGCCGGGCTAATAAAAAAAATTAATCATGTTTTATTTCGATCATCAACGGCACTACTGTTCCTGTGGCTGCATCATCGTTATCGTCAGCTACATTAAGGTTTCTTGATTTTAAATTTACGTTTACCCGGAAGCCTGCTTTATTGCCATCGTATTTTATTTTTTCTTTGGTAATTAGTTTATCGCCAAGCGCAGCAATGATTTTAGCCGATAAGCCACCTTGTGTTTTATTCATTTCGTTCATCATTTCATTCATGTTCAAGGGCTCTTTTGAATAGAGAATGAGCAGGTAATCTGTACCCCTGTTTTCATCAAGCTTTATTATTTTGGTATCTGATGGAAAGGCCACAACACTGTTGCTGCCAACATGTGTTGAGATAAGATCATCGTAAGGTAATATGCGGTTTATTTTGCCGGCAAGGTCTGTGGCAAATGCATATACATAAGCTTCCTGGTCAATGTTCATGTAGAAGCGGAATTTAGAACCGCTGGTATAGCTGTTCATCATGGTATAAGCTACAAGGTCTTCTTTTCCTTTAGCATCTTCTTCTACTACAAGGTTGCGTGAAGAGATTTTATTTACAGGCATGTCTTCGCCGGTGTTCAGTTTAAATTCAAGGCTTCCGCTAAGGCTCATGGTGTTGTTAGCAGGTACCGGTTTTGGATCGGGTTTTGGATCAGGAACCGGGTCTGGCTTTGGCTTTGGATCCGGCTTAGGATCGTCATGATGTTTTTCTGCTGGTTCAGGTGTTAAAGGGTCTGCGAATGCCTGTAATGCTTCTACACACCATTGTGTAAAATCGTTGTAGCGTATCCATATAAAACCATGATCGGCCCAGTCGGTTCCCCAACTGTTCAAAACCCGAAAAGCGCCACCGGCTTTATTGTCATCGAAACCCACAATTGTCATGGCATGGCCGCTGTGTTTCCAGTC
>JANXWM010000113.1 GCA_025351145.1 Chitinophagaceae bacterium | reverse complement strand
CACTGCGGTATCCAACCGCACACAGTGCAGATCATATAAGGCGAATAACCTCTGCGGTTTTGAAAAAGTATTACCTGTTTTTTTTCGTTGAGCGAAGTTTGTATTGCCTGCTTTAGCTGTGGCGAAAGCATTACTTTCTTTTTATCTTCTGTTACGATCTTTTTTAAATCTATTATTTCAATAGCAGGCAGGCGGCCTTCGCCAAAACGTTCGTTCAGTTCAACCAGACCGTACTTATTGGTAACAGCATTGTGGTAACTTTCAATAGATGGAGTAGCACTGCCCAGCAATACTTTTGCGCTGAACAATGAGGCATAATAAACAGCGCTGTCCCTTGCATGGTAACGCGGCGCAGGATCCTGTTGTTTGTAAGATGTATCGTGTTCTTCATCGACAATTATAAGACCGATATTTTTAAAAGGCAGCAACAAAGCAGACCTGGCGCCGAGCACTATTTTTATTTCGCCATGCTTTACTTTGTTCCAGATTTCAACCCTTTCGTTGGGATTGAATTTTGAATGATAAATAGCAATATTGCCACCAAAATGTTTTTGTAAACGGCGTACGATCTGCGCGGTTAGTGCTATCTCCGGCAACATGTACAATACCTGTTTTCCTTCGTTGATATAATGCTCAATCAGTTTTATATAAATCTGTGTTTTACCGCTTGCGGTAACGCCGTGCAATAAACAAACAGGTTTTTCATTGAAGACGTTTTCAACCTCGCTCAATGATTGTTGCTGGGCTAAGGATAGTTCAAAATCTATCGAAACATTTTTTGGCAACGAAACTATGCGACCCGTTTCTCTCTTTTCTGCGTACAACACTTTCTTATCGAGCAACCCTTTCAGTTGTGCAACGGTTGCATTTGATTTTTTTAGTAACTGGGGTTGGGTTACTTCTCCTTCTGTTTTTACAAGGTGCAGGTATGCTAATAAAAGCTCCAGTTGCTTTGAAGCCTTGCTCCAGTTGTTCATTAAATCGGCCAGCTTATCTTCATTATGATATACCGGGTTTAATACAATATAAGTTTCTGTTTTAGGCTTATATTTTGCTTTAAGTTCCTCCCATATATAACATACTTTTTTTTCAATCAGTTTCTTTACAATTGGGTACACATGCGATGCATCGAGTATTTGCTGCACCTCGCTTAACCGCAGTTCCTTCTTTAGTTCCAGCGCTTCGGCTACAAGAAATTCTTCGTCGCCCAGGTCGCTGAAATCGAGGCCATGTTCATCGTTCCATATTAAAATACTTTCGCTCGATAATTTAAGGTTCGATGGCACAGCCGCATTCATTACTTCACCTTCGCTGCACATATAATATTCTGCCATCCATTGCCACAACTGCAGTTGCTGAGCATATAAAAGCGGCTCTGCATCCAGCACATTTAAAATTTCCTTTGGTTCAAAAGCAGTTGGTTTATTATGGTGCAGTTTTTTAATAATGCCCGAATATTTTTTATTCCTCAACTGCACTTCCACCCTTGAGCCCTGCTGAACAGATGAGGTTAAATGTTCAGGTATCCGCCATGTATAATTTTGTGGCAAAGCAAGCGGAATGATTACTTCAGCAAACAGAGATGCGCCCTCATCCCCTGAAGGAGGGAAAAGAAATTGGTCTGTATTTTTTGCTTCACTCATTCTGTTATTATTATAATGTAAATGCTAACTCCCCTTTAGGGAATGGGGGCTATACCTTTTCAATCCTTCTTCCATTGTATCATGTACAAGTTTTTTTAAAAGCTGCACATCTTTCATAGTATAATTATCTACCGGAATTTCTTTCATAAAAACTACGCCGCACCTGCCTGGATTTAATTCAAAAATACTGCGCCAGTGCATCCTTTTCATTGAGTCAATAAACAGCAAAGGTTTTATAGGCGTTTGCGTTTCAATTGCTATTCGAAAAGCACCATCGTAAAATTCTTTCAACGGATTTTCGGTTTCGTTGAAGGTGCCTTCAGGAAAAATAAAAATAGAAATACCATGATTCAACGCAGCTTTTAATGCACGTACACTGCGTGCCCTTTTTTCAAGGCTGCTCCTGTCTACAAGTATTACTGCAGCTTTATAGATAATACCAAATACTGGAAATTTCACCATTTCGTTTTTCCCTAAAACCCTTACAGGCTGGTGCATACAGCGAACAATAGCAGGAATATCCATATACGATGAATGATTCGCCGTAAAAATAAACTGCCGTTTTTTATCGTGGGGCGACTCATAAATTTCTTTGTGCCACATGCCAATACAAGTGTACCAAACCCTCGCCCAAATATTACAGGCTGCATAAACAAGGTTACCGCCTTTTATATCAAACAGTGAAAATACCAGTACAAAAGGCAGCACCAAAAGCATGATGATGACAAAGCATATCAATGCATAAACACAATACGCATATTGAAAAAATTTTTTAAGATATTTCATACCAACAGTTCCCGAAGATAAGGAGAGAATAAGAAGAAAGTTGAGCCTTTAAATACTATAACATTTAAACGCATTTATGAGCCGGGCAGTAGTGCATTGACTGATCGTTCCTTGCGTCGCACTCTTGTACGTTCAGAACAACAGGCAACAAGGCAAAGAGGCACAAAG
>JANXWM010000078.1 GCA_025351145.1 Chitinophagaceae bacterium | reverse complement strand
GCCATCAACAAGCGGATATTTGAGATCAACAATGATCTCAAATATCTCGAGGAATCCATTTGGTATTACGACAGAGGTTTTAGCCTTGTTCAGGATTACTACAATGGCATTAATGCGGCCTTTATGCTGTACAAAAAAGCGTCTGTACTAAAAAATAGTGGTGATGCGGATTGGGAAGATGCCAAGACCGATGCTGATTCTATGAGGAATAAGGTTTTGAAGGCATCTCTCGCCATGGAAGCAGACGGTAATTTTGCGCAACGAAAAGATGCTGTTTGGGTTCTGTATACTATAGCAGAGGCGTATAACTACAAAGGGGATGCTGATAAACAAACAGCCTATGAAGAAAAGGCAAAAGCGGTAGCTGCCGCAACAGGTGATGCATTTGCCGAAAGCTCCTACGAGGAGCAAAAGGCAAAAATTGCAAGTATCAAACAACTGTTGAGTTAAGAAAGGGCTCAATCCTCACCTGTCATTTTCTTTGTCAGAAGATTCATAAAAAACGCAGCTAACAGGATTTTTATGAGCCGGAGCAGTGAGCGTATTTCGATATTGAGCCAAGCCGAAATACAATCAATATTTGGCCGAACTAAAGTATTTCATAGCATCGCCTGTTGCGTCGCACTCTTGTACGTTCTGAACTTTATTGAACTTTTACCGAAGCGTATTGCGAAACGAGTCAGGTTTTCAAAACCTAACAGGTTTTTCTATAATTCGCTTCAATCTACGCTTCGTTAAAGCCCAATATATGCTCCAAACGTACAAGAGTGCGACGCAAGAGAAGCTTCATAATATTACTTCTGCCTGGCTCAAAAAAATTATTATTCTTTTTAAAGCAACTTTACTATTTAGCTTTTCTGAAATACTGCAGCAATGCAACCAGCGAAACAAGCATCCATGTGCCTTCGAGAATAACAAAGGGGATATAGCGGATAAGATAAGATGCTAAACATGCCAGGCCGCCGCCAATTGCATTCATAAAAATATACGGCAATCTATCTTTTGAAATCTTGCCGATAAGGTTGAGCAAGAACGCAACGAGCAAAATAAAGACTCCAATGAAACCGATATAATCGTTTGTATTAAATTCCATTTTCTATTGTTGAACGTAAACGGTTTTTTCTTTTTGCGCAGTAATAAAACCAACAGGTTCTGGATACAGTTGAAAAGACAGCAGCAATTGCTTTACTTCTTCTGCAGCATGCGGCGATACAGCAATAAGCAAGCCGCCGCTTGTTTGCGGATCGGCTAAAATTGTTTTGGCTTTGTGCATGTCAACATTGTTTTCAAAAGCAATTTTATCGCCGTAACTATCCCAGTTTCTTCCGGTACCACCGGGTATGGATTTATTGCTGATATAATAGTCAAGCTCCGCTGTTATCAAAGGAATTTTATCAAAGTTTATTACGGCACTTAAGCCGCTGCCTTCTGCCATTTCTGTTAAGTGGCCGAGCAAGCCGAAACCAGTAACATCCGTCATGGCATGCACTGTGGTTTGTTTGCCCAATGCTTCGCCTGCTTTGTTTAGTTGCATCATTTGCAGCGGCGCCAGTTGTTTGTGCTCTTCTTTTAATATTCCTTTTTTTTCTGCGGTGGTTAAAATACCAACGCCCAATTTTTTGGTAAGAAACAAAATATCGCCTTCCTGCGCCGTGTTGTTTTGCTTGATGTTGTTAATATCCACAATACCGTTTACTGACAAACCAAAAATAGGTTCGGGAGAATCTATACTGTGGCCACCTGCAAGCGGTATGCCTGCTTCTATGCAGATGCTGCGGCTGCCTTCAATTACGCGCTGTGCAACTTCTGGCGGCAGTGTGTTAATGGGCCATCCTAGTATGGCAATGGCGAGAATGGGTTTGCCGCCCATGGCATACACATCGCTAATGGCATTGGCGCTGGCAATACGGCCAAAATCGTACGCATCGTCTACAATGGGCATAAAGAAATCTGTGGTGGAAATAAGCGCTGTACCGTTGCCCATATCGTACACGGCTGCATCGTCTTTGCTGTGGTTGCCAACGATGAGTTTATCATTGTCGGGCATGGCAAAATTGGTTGCGAGTATTTGATCTAAAACCTTGGGTGATATTTTACAACCGCAACCTGCACCGTGTGAATATTGAGTAAGTTTTATGTTTTGCAAGTCGTTGGTCATGGAAAGATGAATTGAGAATGATTAAATGTTTTTTAGTTAGTAGCTTATTGAAATCTATAGAATAGACTGATTGTATTTTGCAATGATGAACTTCGCTTAAATCTACGCTGCGGTAAAAGTTCAATAGAATATCCGAACGTACAAGTGTGCGACGCAAGGAACGATTTATAGAAATCCTTCAGCACGGCTCAAAAAAATTTCCTGTATTAATTGCTTACTTCAATAAATTTTCATCGAAGAGTTTTAAAATTCTTTTGTACTCATCCGTCCAGCTTGAAGGCTCTACAAAACCGTGATCTTCTAGCGGATAAGAAGCAAGCTCCCAATTATCTTTTCCGAGTTCAATAAGGCGCTGTGTAAGACGAACGGCATCCTGGTAATGCACGTTTACATCAACCATTCCATGACAAATAAGCAAGTGATTTTTTAAACTTGCTGCAAAGTTAATAGGCGATGAACGTTGGTATGCAAGTGTATCGTTGAACGGCTGATTTAATATGGCTGAAGTATATCCATCATCGTAATGCCCCCAATCTGTAACGGGTCGCAACGCAGCGCCAGCCTTAAATACAGAAGGTTGTGTGAAGAGTGCCATTAACGTCATGAAGCCACCATAGCTGCCGCCATACATGCCAATGCGGGTGCTGTCTATGCCGTATTCTTTTACTAAATATTTTGCTGCATCAACCTCGTCATCCAAATCTTTGCCACCCATATAACGGTAAATGGCTGTGCGCCAATTACGGCCATAACCTGAACTTGCACGATAGTCGATATCAATTACTGTATAACCTTTATCTGCCAGTAAATTGTTGAACATGAATTCGTGGTAATAATAACTCCACGAGTAAGTTACGTTTTGTAAATAACCTGCCCCATGCACAAAAACTACAGCGGCTTTATTTTTTTTGCCTGGCGCCGGTTCATAAATACGTGCATAAACAGGAAGACCATCCCGGTCGTTGAACGTGGTAATTTTTGTATCGCGCCACGGGTAAGCTTTCCATTCCCCGCTCATTGCTTTGTTTGTTACCTGAACAGGTTTTTTATTGGGAACATTTTCCTGCATATATAATTCCCATGGTTTGTTTTGATAAGAGTAACGGTAAGCAATATATTTTTCATCGGGTGAAAGGGTTACTTCATAACCACCTGTCATGGAACTGATCTTTTGCTTGCTGCTGCCGTCAACATTTATGCGGTAAAAACTTTGCTTACCCGGATGCTCTTCATTGCTGATGATGTAAAAATATTTTTTATCGTGACTGAGTGTGGCCTGCTGTATTTCGTAATTGCCCTGCGTTAACTGTTTCTTTGTTTGTGCTGTAATATCGTACACATACAAATGCGAATAGCCGCTTGTTTCGCTCTGATAAAAAAATGTGTGATCATTAATAAAGCCGCAGTTTGCACCGCCGATCCAGCCAATGCCGGGGCCTGCAATCCATGCTTCGTCGCGCTGGCGGTCGAGTAGTTTTAATTTGCCTGTTGCTGCGTCTAACTGCATTAACCAACGGTCTTTAAAATCCTGCGAAAGAATATCGAGCACTACGTTTGTTCCTTCTTCGTTCCAATAAATATTTGATACATACACATCACGAACAGGATGCACGGTATCGCTGAATTTTGCAGGATAATCTTTTGTATAATCAGGCTTATCAGTAATGCCCGGCAGCGAATCAGTCTTCACTAAAATCACTGTGTCTTTCACCCTGTCAAAAACATAAAACGTATATTTTCCCTGCGGCACACCGGCTTTGCCACGTGTTGAAATATCGGTAGTGTAACCGCTCTCCGTTATATAGTTTGGTACATTGGCAATCTTTGCACCGGCTGCTTCTTCAGATAAATTATAGGTTATAAATCTTCCATCCGGGCTCACCTGCAGGCCCTCTACCGTTTTATCACCGGTATAAATAATGTGTATGCTGTCAGCATCTTTCATCAGTTTTAAATACGCTGCACGTGCATCTTTTTTTTCCTTTCTTTTTTTCAACACATCCGACGTGTTCAGTTGCTGTTGCTGCAGCCATTGATCCTGCGCCGATACTTTTTTTATGGGTGTTTTTTCTTTTTCGAAATCAGTAAGCTGTTTAATAAAACCCGTTGCAATATTCCATGCAAAAAGATTTTTACCACTTTGAAAAGCGATCCATTCTTCGTTCATGATAAAAGAAAAATTGTATTCGTCTTCCTGCGTTTGGGTGATGCGTGTGATCTTTCCAGAAGCAACATCGAGCAAATGAATATCGCTTTTATAATTAAACACAATTTTTGTATGTGCATGGTTGTAAGTACCGCCGGCAATGGCTTTTGCAAGCTGTGCATCTTTGTAATTCATCTTAATAGGTGCGGCACTGTTTAACTGGTAACTGTATGCAGAATCGCTCAGCGCTTTCTCGGGGTTCCAGTTAAAGACGATTGCTTTGTTATCGTAAGTCCACGAAACAGCAGAAGGCGAAGTGCCGATCCATTTGCTGTCCTGCATAATTTTTTCTACGGTAAGTGTTTGCGCATTTGCATAAACAGCAGTGCAGCATAAAATAAAAAGCAAATATTTTTTCATGTGTCTCAATTAAATAATACAACAAATAAAAGCAAATATTTTTGAGCCGGGCTAAAGATAATTTATTAAGCATCCGTTGCGTCGCACTCTTGTACGGCTGGATTATATATTGGGCTTTTACCGAAGCGTAGATATCACTGTTCATTTTTGTTTCTTCAAAGCAATAACAATAAAACCAAGCGACATAACTATGTTTATAATTGCAAACCAATCACCAGATTTACTATAAAATGTTTCCTTGTTTTTAAGGGAAACTTCCCCGGTTAAAGTTGCTGCATTTCCGTCTGCACTGCTTGCCTCAAAATTTACGTTGCCATAATAATCGCTTATTGATAATCTTCCCTGTCTCGCAGCCCTTACTTCAGAAAAACCATTTTCAACTCCACGAAGTATAGCCATTCGTGCATGCAGCCAATCATCTTTTACAAAATCCCACGCCGGAATAAATAAACAGCCTGTATTATCTTCTTCATACTTTTTTATATAATCCGGGAAGTCAAGGTCTTTGCACACAGCAACACCTGACCCTGCGCCGTTAAATGTAAATGATCCAATTTCTTTACCGGGAGTAAACGCGCTTTCTAATCCTGTTACAAGATGCACTTTATTATAATCAGTAATTACTTTGCCATCTGTATCGATTACCATTGCTGAATTTCGTTCAGGTTCTTTTTTAAAGTTTGTATATCCTGTTACTATTGCAACATGGTTTTGTTTGGCGGTATTACTTAAAATATTCATTATTATTGAGTCTGTTGCACTTGTTATATTAATCGCCCTTTCCGGCAATACAACAACCTGTGATCCTTGCCGGGTAAGCCGGGCAATTTGTTCAGCATAGCTGCCTGCAAGTTTAATTTCTTTTTCTGCATCGGGATGGTCTGTAATATTATGCAGCTTTTCATCTAAAACTACAAGGCCAACTTTTGTCAGATTTTTTTCTTCATCATTATTCATCCTAATTAATCCAAATAAAAAAACTGAACCAACAATTACAATAGATGTAACTAATAAATATTTAAACTTATTTTTTTCGTTTCTGTAATACCATCCAACTGCGATAGCAGATGGTATAAAAGTTATCATGAATGTAATGCCCAATAATCCTGTTACAGATGCGATTTGAATTAGCGGTAACGCATTTGATTGCGAATAAGCAATGCTTCCCGCAGTTCCGTCGGCAGAAAATTTGAAAAACAGAAATTCAAAGCTTGCCCAAAAAACAGGAAATGCAAAAACAGTGAACCAGTATTTTGAACCGGTAACAATTTTCCTGGTAAGCAACATTATTAAAGCAAAGACCAAAGGAAGTGCGAGTGTAAAAATAATGGCGGGAACTATGGTTGCAACAGATACCAGGTAAGCAAACCAGCTAAGCCTTCCAATTAAGTATGCGGTGAATGAAATAAAGAAAGTTGCCTTGCCGCTAAGCCTGAATGACAGTATCATAACGGGTATTGGTGCCAGCCAAAATAAAATCCAGAAGTTACCGCTTAAACCATACGACAGATACCAGCACAGCCCCGAAAAAATTATAATTACAGGGATTAAAATTTTGTTGGAGAGAAGATGATTTATTTTTGAAGCACTCATAATATACTGAATGTACAAAAGTTATTACCGAACGAGGCACAAATAATTTGCATCAGGTGTTGAATAACTAAATTGTATAAAACAAACGGGGACCATAATATTGATCCGTCTACGCTTCGGTAAAAGCTCCATAGAATATCCTAACGTACAAGAGTGCGACGCAAGGAACGATCATAAAAGATATATAGTTAGGCTCATAAAAGCTTTAATACAAGTCCTAATATTGCTGCAACAAGAATGATCTGCGGTTCCTGGATTTTTTTTATATAGATCAATGCCAGCACGGTAACAACAGCAATTAATGCAGTGGGAATATCAACGATGGACCGCATGGCAATAACCACTACTGCGCCCACCAATGCGCCGATAACTGCTGCAGTAATACCATCTACAAATGCTTTGATAGAAATATTTTTTGCAATCTTTTTAAAGTATGGCGCGGGTATAACAGTGAAGAGATAACAAGGCAAAAACGTTGCCAGCGCTGCAACACAGGCTCCTGGAAAACCTGCAACCAGGTAGCCGATAAAACCAACGGTAATTACAACCGGACCGGGAGTAATCATGGCAACCGCAACCGCATCTACAAACTGGTGTTCATCGAGCCAGTGATATTCTGTAACCACCCCGCCATGCAAAAAAGGAACAATGGCAAGGCCGCTTCCAAACACAAATGCACCGGCCTTTGTAAAGAACCATGCAATCTGGCCGAGTGTGCCCCATTCAAAATTCCAGAAACCAATTCCGGTTAATAAAATTGAATTTGCTGCTGTCGGTTTTTTTATCCAATGCGGTGGTGCTTTAATGATCATGTATATAAAACCTGCAGCCACAAACAATAAAACTTCTTCTGTTTGTGTAACCGCTGTAATGATTAATGCAACCAGATAAAACAACCACAAAATCCATTTTTGTTTGATGGCTTCCAGCGAAAATTTGCTTACACTTTTCATGGTAAGTTTATACGAACTCATAGCAAT
>JANXWM010000070.1 GCA_025351145.1 Chitinophagaceae bacterium | reverse complement strand
AAAACAAATGCAAAAGCAGAAGCAATGAACAGTAAGATACAACGCTTCATTACAGCTAATTATGGCGTAAGAGATAAAGACTTCTTTCTTTACAGGTTAGCTCATTACTACTCTTAGCACCTCAAAGTATTAATTAGCCATCTTTTGATGGCAAAAACCAATCTGTATAACCGCTACCTTTATATCTTGCACATGCCAAAGCCGCATATCTTCTCGTTCCTTGTGCCAATATAATATTCTTTGTATTTGAACGCCCTGTACCAATAGCTGTTGCAGTATCACCTGTAGTAATATTTCTTCCTTTCGACCATGTTGCCTGCCCCAAATCAACAGTATCGGCTATTAAGCCGTGCAGCCCGTTCTTGCTGATCCAAAATATAACACCACCGCCAAAGTGTTCGCCAATATAATGTGCCCCGGTTTTTATGGCAACATTTTCTTCCGCTTTAATACCTGCATTGGAATAAGGGTTCAATGATTCTTTTGTGCAGGAAATTGCCAATAGCAAAATAGCTGCAAGGCCTGTTTTAATTATTGTTTTCATTGTTTGATACATTTTAAATTTTATAGAAAATCGGGGTGAAAAGCAAGGTACATATTTTATAGTATTTTACCAAAAAAGCACAACAGCCTCTACCTTAAGTGGTCTGCTGTGTTCTTTTTAAATGATCCTCCTTCATTTAAAAATTAAAGCTGGCTTTAGGGTTAACATTGGGCGTAAAATAAAAGTGACTCTATGGTGCAATTTCTTTTTAAACCTGTTTATCGCTGAATAATAAAATTCATTTTTTTTTCCTGATTGCTGCTTTTTAATTCAACGTAATAACTTCCTGAATTCAGGTTACGCAAATCAAGTTGCAAGTTGTTGTTTCCTTTGATAGCTGAGGTTGTTTTACTGAATACAAGCCGGCCGGAAACATCAAAAACATTGATCTGCATTTGCCTGCTGAAGGTGCTGCTGTATTTTATATTAACGATACCATTTGATGGATTGGGATAAACAAGGGTCTCTTCATTCGCCGCCACGGATAAGCCATCAGGTGAACCTGCCGCCGCAAGTGAAAGGCAGCCAACATAAACACTTTTAGACGATGCAATGCAGCCATCTTTATTAGTAAGAGAAACACTGTAATTACCAGCCACAGTGGCTGTGCAGGTCTGGCCTCTTTCGCCGGGTATAGGGTTACCATCTCTCATCCACTGAAAAGCATTTCCAATACCGCCTGATCTTTTCAAAATAACTGGATTTGTTATACAAAGATCAAAACCACCGCTTAGGGAAGTAATTACAGGCCTTGGTATTTTTAGCACCGTTAACGTAGAAATATCCGTGCATCCAAAACCGTTCAGTTCACTTACCTGGTAGCTCCCTTGCTCTGTGGCAGTATAAGTTTGACTAATAGCCCCAACTATCGCCCTTCCATTTTTTAACCACTGATAACTGGTGCCTTCGGCATAATTGGCAGACAAAATAACAGGATTGGCAATGCACATGTACACTGTTCCGTTTGGGGTAATGGTTGCTGTTATTGCATTTTCATCAATGCGGCCATCGCAGTTATCATCAATACCATTGCATATATCAACAGCGCCAGGATGAATATTTGGGTTGCCATCATCGCAATCGCCCTGGGCAAGGGTATAGCCGTCACCATCGGCATCAACTGTAGTAAAACCATTATCAATAAGACCTTCAAATTCATTATTTGCAGCACTGATAATTTTATTTGCTTTGACGGTTGAATACTTTTGCTGACCAACAGCTCCATTATTTACCTGGGCAAAAACATTTATAAAAAAGATTGATGCCAAAAACAATAAACATAATTTTCCCGGGAACTTTATTTTATTAAGCCGCCTGCTTAATTCAGTTTCAGGATTTAACTGGTTACAGTATGCTTTACAACCTGAATGATTTGTGGCAGCATAAGCATTGATGTTAGTGTATTTCATGGTTTTTAGTTTTAAAGATTACGGTACAAAGATGCTTATGAAAGCATGCCTGAACAATCGCATATAAGTAGGAAAATAAAAAGCTGAAATCTACTTTAGTAGATATTAAAGTAACGTTTTGGCCGGGCTGTTTTTGTTCAATATGGTTATACTGTACAAGAGTGCGACGCAAGGAACGATCAATAAATATTCTTAAGCCGGGCTCAACAATCAATTATATTTTTGATGAAACAGCGCATTGGCTTACATTAGTTGCTGCCAATACATTTTCCATAATTATTCTCCTCGTTCATGATATACAGTATTGCCATTGAAACGATGCCGCATGCAAAACTGCGTAAACTGCAATCAGAAAGATTTGTGCAACTGGTGCAGTATATGTACCGCAACCAGCCATTCTATAAAAAGCAATGGGATGAGCATGGGATTGACATCAATAAAATAAAAAGCATCTACGATATTGTCAAGTTTCCGTTTACCTGCAAGGATGATTTGCGCAATAATTATCCGTTCGGATTATTCGCTGTGCCGCAGCAGGCAATCAGCCGCATCCATTGCAGCTCAGGCTCTACGGGTAAACCAACCGTTGTTGGTTATACAAAAAATGATCTCGATATTTTTTCTGAAGTAGTCGCACGTTCTTTATGCTGCGCCGGTGCAACACCCGGAATGAAACTGCACAATGCTTATGGCTATGGTTTGTTTACCGGCGGGCTGGGTTTGCATTATGGTGCAGAACTTTTGGGCATGTCAGTAATCCCTGTATCTGGAGGTATGACGGAACGACAAATTATGTTGCTGCAGGATTTTAAGCCGGAAATGATTTCATGTACACCATCGTATGCATTAGTACTTGCAGATACGATCAGAAAAAAAGATCCCGAACTTAAATCGATCAATCTTAAATATGCAGTGCTTGGCGCAGAACCGTGGACAGAGGCTATAAGAAAAGAAGTGGAAGAAAAGCTGCAGGTAATAGCAACCAACATTTATGGTCTTAGTGAAATTAACGGACCGGGCATTTCGCAGGAAGATTTTGAAGAAAAGAATGGCAGTCATATTTGGGAAGATCATTTCTTTCCCGAAGTAATAGATGCCATTACAAAAGAACCTTTGCCTGAAGGCAAAGAAGGCATACTGGTATTTACCACACTCACCAAACGCGGCATGCCATTGATGCGTTATACAACCAATGATATCTGCAGTATTTTTTATGATAAGTCGAGCAAACGGACGCATATAAAAATGAGCAGTATAAAGGGGCGGCATGATGATATGCTGATCATAAGAGGTGTAAATTTATTTCACACACAGGTAGAAGCCCTGCTGGAACATTATCCTGAGTTTTCCAGCAACTACCAGCTTATTGTTGAAAAGGAAAACAAACTTGATAAAGTAACCGTAGCCATTGAACTGAACGAAACCATTTACAGAGAGCTTGGTACTGCCATAGAAACCATACAGCACAGCAACGCATACCTGCAAAACCTGAAAGGAAAATTATACGAAAGCATAAAAAATAATATTGGTCTTACCATGGAAATTGTGTTGAAAGATTTTGATTCGCTGCCTAAAAGCGAAGGCGGGAAACTGAGGCGGATTGTTGATAAAAGAAAATAATTTTCTTGTATTTTTTATGAGCCAGGCAGAAGGATTGCTATGAAGCTTTACTTGCGTCGCACTCGTGTACTGCACAATTCTATTGAGCTTTGATCGATTTTGGTATAGAAATTTGAATCTCTTTTAAGTACGCGTTACATATTGGGTATCGTATCACAAATATCGGCTGAGGAACAAAACCGGACAATCACATGAAAGTAGATAAATGAGGGAAGGCATATCTACTAAAGTAGATATGCCACAGGTAAAAAACCTGGCAACATTCCGGTGTGTTGAAAATGCTGCAGGCCTGCACTGGAACTGTTCAATAAATAATCAGAACGCACAAGTGTGCGACGCAAGGAACGGTGAAGAGAATAACTATTGTTGGGCTAAAAACTACGGGATTAGATTTTTTTCGTGTTGATTTTATTCAGCGCATCGGTGCGGGTGTGTACCTGCAGTTTCTCGTAAATATGGCGCACATAGGTGCGGATCGTTTCTACACTTAGGTATAATTTATTGGCGATTTCTTTGTACTGGAAACCTTTGTCAAGCCATTTAAGTATTTCTTTTTCACGGGTGGTAAGCAACTCATATTCCGCACTTGTTTCCTGCTGCCGGTTAAAAGAAGTGGCAACGAGCCTTGCAATTTGAGGGCTCATGGGCGAGCCGCCGTTATGTATTTCTTTGATGGATTGGAATATTTTTTCTGCATTGCAATTCTTTAGTAAATAACCGGTTGCCCCAACAGTAAGAGATTCAAATATTTTCTCTGGCTCTTCATATGCGGTGCTCATCAAATACTGCACTTCTGGTTTAAGTGGCTTCATTTGGGCAACCGTAGTAATGCCATCCTGGCCGGGAAGATTAATATCCATCAGCACTACATCTGCACGTACGTATTTGAACGAAGCAATAAACTCTTCGGCATTGGGGAAACTCGCTACACAGTTTAATTCGTTTGAAGCCGCTATAATTTCTTCAAGCGACTGGCGGATTTCGTTATCATCTTCTACTATGGCTACGTTGATCTGCACGGTGTGTTGGATTTTCTGAATTAAAAAGCCCGATAAGTATTAAATACATTTTGCAAATTACTCTATCTACTTTTCATTTCCTATCACATAAAAGTAGATAAATGAAACCCGGATAAAAATTGCCTTATGCCGCAGTGCGTTTTAGAAGAATAAATTACCTGCAAGTGTAATTACCGTTCCGTTATTTACTTCGGAAGCAATTTCAAATTTTCCATTCACGGCTTCCATCCTGCTTTTCATATTAGCAAAGCCGTTGCCAAAATCCCTGCCATTTATATTTTGCATGCCTTTGCCGTTATCTGCAATTTTAAATAGGTATTGATGACCGTTGCATTGAAAGCGAACCTTTACTTCTGTTGCTGCTGCATGCTTCAGCACATTATTCAGGGATTCTTTTATAACCAAAAATAGATTGCGTTTAAAATCGGGATGAATTAATACCTGTGGTATTTCCTCAGGGAAATCAATGATGTAGTGTATGTTGCTGTCTTCAAAAAAATGCGCTGTATAATTCCTTAAGTAAGAAAGCAGGCTTGCCAGGTTATCATGCGCCGGATTTACTGTCCATATAATTTCGCCAAGGTTGTTGATGATTTCTTTTGATGATTCGGTTATTTTTTGCAGCATGGATGGGTCTGTATCCTTTTTATTTTCCATATTCATTTTTAACCGCTGGCTCATGAGTGAAATTTTTGTAAGGCCGGCGCCTATCTCGTCGTGTATATCCCGGGAAATCTTGGTACGTACATTTTCTATTGCCTGCATTTTTTCAAATTCCTGGCGTTGCTTTATGAGTTGCTGACGAAAATAATATCTTGTTGAAAAAAAAACGAGGCACAATATCCAGGCAACGTAAAACAACTTGAACCACCAGGTTTGCCACCAGGCTGGCTTAAAGGTTCCTTTCTCCCAAATCCCATTTTCATCTTTATCAGTATACTGTGCTTTAATTGCGTTAAAAAAAACTGTTTCCCTAAAATCAGGCACGTAATCTTTATTATCGACAGTAACATCATGCTTGCCTTTTTTTAATATTGCAGATTTCCCTGAATTTATAGCAAATCCGTTTAAACCAGTTGTTGTTCCTATCCAGATAAAACCCTGCCTGTTCTGCAAAACGCAGGTTACCTGGCTATTAGAAAGTCCATGTGTGGTAAAATGTTCAAAACATTGGTTACTACCCCTCCACGTATTCTGTGCTGAAACAGGTGAAGTGACAACCGAATAAAAATTGATAAAAAAAAGTAAATAAGAGACTTTTATATTTTTGATATTTAACCGGGCAAATTTGTAACGTGGCAACTTAAAAAGGCATTGAAAATATAAAATATTGCCAGAGTACATACGCAGAGCGGATTGGGGGGAATTTTACTATCGTAACTACACAAGGTTAAGATAGTAAAATATTTTTATACCCCCGATAATTTAGTGTTATTATCTTTTTAACGAAGGCTGTTATATTTTTCTCAATTGGGGTTATTCTTTGAGATTAATTAAGTTGGTTTACGGTACTAAGAACAAAAAAAGCCCACAAAAAAAATGTAGGCTTTGATAAAAATTCCAAGAAAAACTGGCGGAGAGTTAGGGATTCGAACCCCAGGACCTGTTACAGTCAACAGTTTTCAAGACTGCCGCAATCGACCGCTCTGCCAACTCTCCGGCGCAAATGTACGTTCCTAAACATATCTTCCAAAAAAATTAAAAATCATTATGGTATTTTTGAAAAAAGTTTTCATTGAAACAGCTCTCAGCAGTTCATAAATATTTCTGGAAGTACCGTAAACGCTTACTCGTAGGCATTCTTTTCGTAATTGCTTCAAATTATTTTGGTGTGCTTGCCCCTGAAATTACCGGCTATGTGGTAAATATGGTTCAGCAGCATTTGCCGGGTACCAAACAGGTGCTTCACTCAAAAGAATCTTATAATACGGTAGTAGATTTTTTTGTAGTGTGGGTAGAAACGATGGACTTTGGCAAACTGGTAATCGTATGCAGCCTTACTATTTTAATACTCGCACTGTTGCGCGGCTTTTTCATGTTCATGATGCGCCAAACCCTTGTGGTAATGAGTCGGCTGATTGAATACGATATGAAAAACGAAGTGTACAACCATTACCAAAAACTCGATGCAGGCTTTTTTAAAGTAAACCGCACCGGCGACCTGATGAACCGTATCTCCGAAGATGTAAGCCGTGTTCGTATGTACACAGGCCCGGCAATTATGTATCTTGTAAACCTTGTTTCGCTTATTGCTCTTTGCCTGGTAAACATGTTTAGAAAAGATGTTTACCTGAGTATAATTGTACTCTCACCGCTGCCATTACTTGCAATTACCATTTATTTTGTAAACACCATCATCCATAAGAAAAGTGAACAGGTACAGGCATCACTATCCGATCTTACTACCAATGCACAGGAATCTTACTCCGGCATACGTGTTATAAAATCTTTTGTACAGGAGAAAGCCATGTTGCTTTTCTTTAAACAGAACAGTGAAACTTACCGTAAAAATTCTGTCGGCCTTGCAAAAGTAGAAGCCATCTATTTCCCAAGTATGACGCTGATGGTTGGCCTGAGTACTTTACTTACCATTTTTATCGGAGGAAATATGGCATTGCAGGATCCCTCAAAAATCGGGATCATTGTTGAGTTTGTTATTTATATCAATATGCTTTCTTTCCCGGTTACGGCTATAGGCCAGGTAGCCAGTATGGTACAAAGAGCCGCAGCATCGCAGAAAAGAC
>JANXWM010000050.1 GCA_025351145.1 Chitinophagaceae bacterium | reverse complement strand
AGAATCTCAGGCAACATTCGTATTTGGTCAGATGAATGAACCTCCGGGAGCACGTGCACGTGTGGCTTTGAGCGGATTAACCATTGCTGAATATTTCCGTGACGGAGATGGAACAGGAAAAGGAAAAGACATTTTATTTTTCGTTGATAATATCTTCCGTTTTACACAGGCAGGTTCTGAAGTATCAGCGTTGCTTGGCCGTATGCCAAGTGCGGTGGGTTACCAGCCAACGCTTGCTACAGAAATGGGTTTGATGCAGGAGCGTATTACTTCAACCAAGAATGGTTCCATCACTTCTGTTCAGGCCGTGTATGTACCCGCAGATGACTTGACCGATCCTGCCCCGGCAACAACATTCGCCCACCTTGATGCAACAACTGTATTAAGCCGTAAAATATCCGATTTAGGTATTTATCCTGCGGTGGATCCTTTAGATTCTACAAGCCGTATCCTTACTCCGTTGATCGTTGGTGATGTACATTACGATTGTGCCAACCGCGTAAAACTCATCTTACAGCGCTATAAAGAATTACAGGATATTATTGCAATTCTTGGTATGGATGAATTGAGCGACGAAGATAAATTAACAGTAAGTCGTGCACGCCGTGTGCAGCGTTTCCTTAGTCAGCCTTTCTTTGTGGCCGAGCAGTTCACCGGTTTAAAAGGTGTGTTTGTAGACATCAACGATACCATCAAAGGTTTCAATATGATTATGGATGGCGAAGTAGATGAATATCCTGAAGCAGCCTTTAACCTAGTAGGCACTATTGATGATGCGATTGAAAAGGGTAAGAAATTACTGGCCGCCGCCCAGGGATAAAAGCAGTTTGCAAACCATAAATTCGAAACATGACTTTAGAAATATTAACACCCGAAAAGAAAATATACAGCGGCGATGTATACGGCGTGCAATTGCCCGGTATCTCGGGATTGTTCGAAGTACTCGATAAACATGCCCCGCTTGTAAGTGCTTTGGGTAAAGGAAACCTGAAAATATTGATCGATAAAAGCAGCGTTGAAAACTACACCATACAAAGCGGTTTCGTAGAAGTATTACAAAACAAGGTAACCGTGCTGGTTGAGGGTGCAATAGCTATATAAGTATTCGGTTATCAATTTTATCAGAACCCGCAATGTAAGTTGCGGGTTTTTATTTTGTACCCAACACCCGGATATAATTGAGGCTTTCGTTGCGTCGCACACTTGTACTTTCTGATCATTGATGAACCGTGGGCTGCATGCACAATTTGTATAACTTTATCAAAACAACACGCTATGAAAATTTTTAATATCTTTTTCTGTTTTACGTTTATAGTATTTGCAGCATTACAATACAATGACCCCGATCCTTACTTATGATGCCCATTTATCTTTACACCGCAGTGCTTTGCTGGCAGGCATCCAAACAAAAGTTTTATCCAAAAGCGTATATCCTTGGCATCATTGTATATGCTGCTTATGCCACCTATAAAGTTTTTGATGCCAACGGTTTGCTCGACTGGATAAACGTGCACAACGAAGAAAATATAGCAGAAACCATGAAAGCAGAAAAGCCATGGATCGAAGAAACAAGGGAATTTTTTGGTCTTGTTATTTTAATCGGCGTATTAGTAATTGATTTTTTATATGCGAAAAAGAGAACGAAGATTTAAGTTGTAAATATTTCCTGTAAAGAAAAATTAAAAAACCGCAGTGTATAAATGATACACTGCGGTTTTATTTTATTGAAGCTTTGCACTTGAGTGTATTGGCTGTTGAAAGCTCAATATGTATTCAAAAGTACAAGTGTGCGACGCAAGGAACGATGCCACTTATACTTCAGCCGGGCTCAAAAAAAGCCATTTCAAAAGCCGGTTTTAAAATTATTGCACAATCAGCTTTTGGTTTTTAATGCCACTATCTGTAACCATTTTTATAAAGTAAATGCCTTTAGAAAAAGAGCTTGTATTTAATGGCAATGTATGATCGCCCTTAGCCAAAGTTGCATTTAAAAGCGCCTTAGTCTCTTTGCCGTTTACATCATACACTTTTATGCTCACGTTTGTTGAGTGTGTGGTTGTGAAGTAAATGGTAGTCTGGTCTTTTGCAGGATTAGGATAAGCATTCAATTCTACAACAACTAATGTGTTATCATTAGATGTTGCTGACTCAGCTATATAACTGCTTGCTGCCGGCGATGCTGGTGTAAATGAAACTGCATTAGATGCAATACCATTTGCAGTTACCACAAGCGAGTAAGTGCCTGCGGGTAAACCTGCCGGTAAAGTAAATTGCGCTGTTGTTGGCAATGAACCTGTTTTAACACCCGTACTGCTCCAGTTAAAAGTTCTTGCATAATATACATTCGTGCCAGAAGTTAAGCGGATAACGGGATAGTTTGTGTTCATCTGGAAATCATCGCCGTAGGTTGCCCCTTCCGAAATGCCATTAAATTGTGTACCTGTAATAGTGTATGAACTCCCTGTTCCATCTTTAACGATGCTGCTAATAGTCGGTTTACCTGAAGATACAACAGCTCCTGAAGGTGTATAAACATAATAGCTGTTTGAACTTTGCTGGCCATACAAAATTGTCCCGTCGGGCAAGCAAACCATATTTGTAAGATAGCATGAGATGTTTACTGAGTTGCCACCTGCGGGAGCGGTAAGTGGTTTGTATTTATTTGTAAGCGGGTTAAATTCTGCAAAATAAGTAGGTGTAGGAAAGTGATTGGCAGAAGTTGGCTTTGGCGAAACAGCCATTAATACGTGTCCGTTTACCATCATAGCTGCTGCAGCGTCTGGAGCACCCAGGCTATTAGGAATGGTTGGCCCTGCTGCCCATGTGCCGGGGCTGTTGGTTCCTGAAGGAGTATAGTATGCGGTTGCTCCTGTTGAACCAATAAAAAATGCCCTTCCGTCAGGTAAAAGAACGCCGCCGCCACATTCGAGACCATAAGGATCGTATAATGAAACGGGAAGAGTAGCGTCAGATACCCATGTATTTAGCGATGGAATGTAACGTTCTGAGCTGGTGCTTTGCCTGTCCACCATCAGTATGCTTCCGTCAGGAAGTTTTACCCATGTAGATTCATTATGAATACCAAGGCAACTTGCACCATTTATAAAAGTATTTGTAGCGGGATTGTAAATGAGGTTGCCCCTTAAACTTCCTTCTACAAGCGCATTTAAAACCCGGCCATCCGGTAAAATTTCCGAATTGGCATCACTGAAAACATGCCCAGGATTTGGTGTAGCTGTCCAAACATTTGTGAGCGGATCGTAGGTTTCTGCTTTTGAATTGCCACTGCCATATTCACCACCCGCAACATATACGCGGCCATCCTGTAGTACCTGTGATGAAAAATAAAGACGAGAATTGATCATTGGCGCAATGGAAGTTTTAGACCAGGTGCCATTTACATAACTGCCATGACTGTCTGGTGTAAGTCTGTCCCAAATTTTCCCATAACCATCTGTACTGCCTGCTGATGATTTTGCCATAACTGTACCATCAGATAACAAAAGCATTACACCGAAATTCGGGTCTGGTGCTGCTGCCGTTATTTTTGTCCATGTACCCTGTGCGTTTAGGTGAGTGCTGAACATAGAAAATGAAGCCATTGCCATACCTAATGCAACGGCCTGAAATTGTTTTAAACGAAGATTCCTGAAAATCTTCCTGTTGTGTAATTGTGATTTCATCGTTTTGATTTATTGTGATTAAAAATTATAAACGTTTTTATAAATCCACCCACCCCTTATCCTTCTGTATTCTTCAGGAAAGACGCGGGTACTGTTTTGTTTTCTTAGTTGGAAATTAGTTAAGCAATCAATTGGTTTAGCAGCGCCGGCTGCTTTTCTTTAAACGCAGTTTATATTTTTCCCCATTTGTTTGGTTACCGAAGAATACGAAACTGCTATTTTTGGAACAACAAAGTAAGCAATTGTATTAAGTTAAAAAAAAGGTTTAGCGAACATTTGTTTTTCTATAGAACGGCGGCTCATATTAAAAGCTAATTTAAAATATCTCTGTGATATAAAGCGCTAATTTTTACATTAATTTTTTGTGTACCAGTCTTTTACAGCTTTATGAATCTTTTCTTGCGTCGCACTCTTGTACTTTAGATAATTCAATTGGGCATAGCGAAGAAAAACGTAAGTTTTTCTTAATCATTTATATTCCTGATGCCATAATAGTTCGGCCCTGATCACCATTGTTCCGAAAGTACAAGAGTGCGACGCAAGAGGTGATGCCATGAAATACTTATGCCCGGCTCATAATTTTTCTTATTCCGAAAGCATCCGAAACCGCGCACAACAAACGGCAAAAAGCGAAAACCTATCTTTGTCAAAATTTTTTGAAATGAGTGGTAAGGGAAAAGTGCTGGTGGCCATGAGCGGCGGTATAGACAGTACCGTGGTGGCGCTAATGCTGCATCATGAAGGTTATGAGGTGGTGGGCATTACCATGAAGACATGGGATTACGCCACAAGTGGCGGCGGCCACAAAGAAACCGGCTGCTGCAATATTGATAGTTTTAACGATGCGCGGCAGGCTGCTGTGCAACATGGCTTTCCGCATTTTATCCTGGATATACGCGAAGAGTTTGGCGATTTTGTGATAGAAAATTTTGTAGAAGAATATATGGCGGGCCGCACACCAAACCCATGTGTAATGTGCAACACGCATATAAAATGGCGTGCCTTACTGAAACGTGCCGATGCTTTGGGTTGCGAGTTTATTGCAACCGGTCACTACGCCAATATTTACAAAGCTGATAACGGTAGATATGTTATTAGCAAAGGTTTGGATGAAACAAAAGACCAGAGTTATGTGCTGTGGGGGCTTGATCAGGAACTGCTTTCGAGAACTATAATGCCGCTGGGCACTTACCGAAAATCAGCCATAAGGCAAATGGCGATTGATTATGGCTACCCAGAACTTGCTAAGAAGAGTGAGAGTTACGAAATATGTTTTGTGCCTGATAATGATTACCGCGGGTTTCTTAAACGCCGTGTAGAAGGGCTTGAAGAAAAAGTAGCTGGTGGATGGTTTACAGATAAGCATGGCAAGAAGCTGGGCGAGCACCGCGGCTATCCATTTTATACCGTGGGCCAGCGCAAGGGTTTGGAAATTGCGCTTGGTAAACCGGCGTATGTAACAGCAATTGATCCTGATACCAACACGGTAGTTTTGGGCGATGAAGATGACCTTTCGCAAAACGATATGATGGTTACCCGCATCAACTGGATAAAGTATGATGGCATTGCCGATGGCATGGAAGCGCTTACCAAAATACGCTACAAAGACAAAGGTGCATTGAGTAATTTATATGCCGCTGAAAATAGCATTCGTGTTCGGTTCTACGAAAATGTAAAGAGTATTGCACCGGGGCAGAGCGCTGTATTTTACGAAGGCGATGAAGTAATTGGTGGAGGTATTATTCAGCGGGGAACGTTGATTTAAGTAATAAGTTGTAAGTGATAAGTTTTAAGTAAATCCTGCATAAATTTAATGCAGGATTTTTTGTTTGGATATTTATTGGCCAGGCATAATTGCAGGTAGCATCGCCTCTTGCGTCGCACTCTTGTACATAAGTAAGTCTATTGGGCAATGTGCTGCCTTCTCACTATCGCTGCAACCATTCCCAAAGCCAGTATTGCAGCAACAGTTCCTATTGCCATCCACCACCAGTTAGTTGAAGCATCAGAAGATAATTTAAGTGGTTCAGTATTGCCAATGAGTATAATATTTGCCCAGTAATAAGGCAGTGATTTATCACTGTTGCCGTTGGTTTTTAAAAAATCAAGTTTCGCTTTTTGCAAAGCACTGTCTTTGCTCATTCCCTGCGAAAGGTATTCATTAAACTTTGCTGATACTATGTAGATCATATCTTCATCGGCCTTCCACAGCGTAGCCGAAACTGAAGGTATGCCTGCTGATGCAAAGCCACGTGCAAGACTGTATATGCCTTCACCGGTAGCATTTTTGCCCACATTCGTTTGGCAGGCACTTAATACTACGAGCCTTGTTGCAGGATGATCAAGCAACTGTAAATCTGAAAGCTGTATAAGTGAATCCTGCATGTACAGTTTTGGTTCACTAACGCTGTTATCGGCACTTGCATGTGAAAAAACATTGGCTACGGTATAATCGCCAATATGCTGAATAAAGTTGTTTTTTGTTGCAGTAACATCTTTAAAAAGTAACGTATTGCTGTAATAAGCTGAAGATTGTGTTAATGCCGCCGCTGAATTTTTTAAGGATGGTACATTAAGATACGGCTGAAAAGAAACCGGTGCAAAGCCAATAAAATTACCTTCCGCATTTGATGGTGTTGTTTGTTTTAAAAGATAAGTGGCCGAATATGCATAACTGAAAGTGTAATCATTAATGAGAAAATCTTTTCCTGCTGTGTCGCTGCATAACGCTTCGAAAGGCAGCAGGAAATTATCTGAACAGATTACTACCCTGCCTTTAGATATTTGTAAAGGCTGGAACAATGATTTGTAAAGGTTATTTGACAAGGTTGCGAATGCAGGATAAAATGCATTTAATGAATCTTTGTTTGAACAGAAAAGCAGGAAGCTGTTGATCTGTTTAAAATTAAAATCTTTTTTCGCAAGCTTTAAAATCTTTGCATTGTTTGCAGTAATGCTAAGTATGTAAGCAACTGTATCGTTTGTGAAATAATGTATAAAACTGGAGTTGTTTACAGATAGAAATTTTTGCAGTGAATCGAATGTGGGAACTGCATCAGCATATTTATAGCTGTAATAAACCGGGTATTTTTTTTCGAGAGATTTAATAAAGTGATCAAATTCGTCTTTAACCTTCAATAGTATTTCAAACTGATTGTCATATGCTGTTGTATTTGGTGTTAAGGTGTTTAATTTTTGCTCTTCTGTGATGATGCTGATTTGTAAATCCCGCTCTTTAATTCCATCTTTTTCCGGCAAGTGTGCCAGTGCACCAAGTTCATTAAGTTTATCATTAAGCAGGACTGCGCGGCTTTTTTCCATAAAATGAAAGGCGCTTTTTGTATCACCTGCCAGGAAGCACGCTTCCATTGTAGTGGTAAAAAATTCCCTTGTGTAGTTACGCCAATAAAGTTTGCTTTGTTCTTCCAGTTGTTCGTGACGTGTTTGTGTAATAACAGAATCTGTAACATAGGCTGTCTTTATGCAACTGGATAAATAAATTGTATTGTTTGTTGTTTTATAGAGTTGCAGTAATAATTTTACTTTATCACTCATTATGGTTATTGCATATTCTTTATTACCTATAAGATTTAATTGCTTTGCCTTTGGGTTAGTTAGTAAATTGTCATCGTCTTTTACATTGAGAAACTCAAGTGCCTTTGTAAAATATTTGCCTGCATTTTTATAATCATATTCACTTAAACTTGTTTCTCCGAGATTAATATTAATCATGGCCAGTTTTGAAAAATTGTTAGTTTTTTTTGCATAGTTCATTGATATAAAATAATTTCTCTTTGCTTCAGAAAAATTACGGGAACTACCCGAATAAAAACTTCCAAGGTCACTGTAATCAGTGGTTATTTGATTTGTATCTTTCGTGCTTATTCTTGTTTTAATTGATTCCTTATAATAATATTCAGCTTTATCATAATCTTTTTGATTTTCGCAAATCATAGCTTTTATTTTGTATGCACTCGCTAACTGAAAAGGTTCATTAAGACGTATAGATAACTTTATGATCTCATCTAAAATTTCCGTTGCCTTAGCTATTTGTTTTTGAAAAAAATACGATTGAACTTTTTGATTAAGAAAACTTACATAATAAGATGAATCATTTTGCTGAAGAGAATATTTTTCGCCCAAAAAGCTTTCTTCGATTGATTTCTGATAATCTCCTGTAAGAAAAAAAAGATATGACCTTTCTGACATTGAGTAAAGCTTAAAGAGCGGACTAACAGTGGTTGCAGGCGCTATCATTTTTACGGTATCATAATAACTTAATGCCTTACTGTACAAGTTAATCTCTTTATAACTGAGCGCCATTTGCAGTGCATTTTTTACAGCACTTATTTTTGAACTTCCAGGTTTTCCCGAACTGTTTATTTGAAAAGCTTGTAAAGTATATTGGATTGATTTATTATAATCTTTATTTACTTTAAATTCAAGTTTCGCAGTTTGAAATAATAGTTCTGCATAAACAGAATCATGAATAAGCATGCAGCTGTCAGCTGATTTTTTTAAATGGTATAATTTGTCAAGTTTTTTTGAGGAATCTAATTTTTCGCTTATAACATTTTTCAGATCTAGGGAAATACTTTGAATATTGGGGCACTGAGCATAAGCTGCTCCTGAATGAAAAGCCCAGGCTATAAAAGCCCAGGCTATAATTTTTTTGCTTAATAATATATTATTTGTAATACACAAAGGTGTTTTTCAGCTTCGCGATAATGCACTTATTGTTTAATTGATCAAATTACTCAGCAATAATTTTTACAATAATTATTTTGGAGGTTTCTTGCCGGAAGTGGTAGTATCGCTTACAGCTTTTGATAATATTCCGGGTGGTTTATGCCCGGTACCACTCGTATCTGTAACTGAGGATTGCTGAATATTTGACGGTGAGCCAGGACAGCCCCAAAAACCTATAATTGTTATGGAAATTGCCATAAACAAAATGATCCTTTTTGCATAATTATTTTTCATACAATGATTATTGACACAATAAGATTAAATACCGGCTTAACCATCTCTGGCCCGATTTTATCCGAACCTGAAATTTCAGGTTAATAATTAATTATTGAGGAGGGGTTTTCCCTGTGTTATTACCATCAGTAACTTTTGAATCTATGCTGGTAATTTTTACAGCTATGTATATGTTTACCGCTAATATTCCTCCTTCAATAATCGTTTGTACAGTTGCATGATCCATAAAATTGTTTTAAAAGGTTTAAAATTTATGTAGTTGAAATAAAAGACTCTTCTTTATTTAAGGCTCCTCATCATTTCTTCCGCATCCTCTTTGCCCTCAAGATTTTGATCAATCACTTGCTGCAACAGTATTTTGGCTTCTTCTTTGTCCCCTTCCTTATTACGCTGCATTAAAGTTAATGCTTTTAAAAATATACCGGGATTACTGTATAGCTGCATTTTAGAAAGTTCATCAAATTGTTGCAGTGCATTTTCGAAATCTTTCTTTACAAGGTAAACATAGCCTTCATATTTTTTTGTGCTGCTTTTTTGTACAGGATAATCATTGTCTGCTTTTTGAAAAAGGGCTAAAGCAGAATCGTAGTTTTTATTATTGTAAAATTCAATTCCCTGTTCTATCGTTTCCTTGCCACCATCCATGGTGTGGCTTAACTGCATATAATGCTCTGTGAAATATTTATCTGCCAATTGCCCGGGTGATGTATTGCCATTAAGATATGTAAAAACAACAGCCATTAGTACACAGGCCGCTGCAGCATAAGGAGCCCATTGGCGGAATGATGGTATTCTTTTAACAGGTGCTGTTATCTTCTTTTCATTTGAAGCTTCCAGGGCTTTCCATTGCGTTTGTTTTTGCTTAACTAACTGTTCACGCAGGGCTGCTCTTGCAAGCGTGTAATCAGCCACTTCCTGCGCAAATGCTTCATCTGTTTCACATCTTTTTTCGAACGATTTTTTTTCGTTTTGGTCAAGACCATTTGTAAAATACGCTTCTATATATTCCAATGTCTCCGTCATAATAATAATTTTAATGGGTTAGTAACTTTAATTATGCTCACTGTTTTAAAGTGTACCCAAAATAACTTAGTGACCGTGCCTTAGAAAGCTGAATCATGTTCAGAACGTACAAGTGGGCGACGCAAGGAACGGTTCATAGCATTACTCAAGCCTGGCCCAAAACTTTCTAAATGGTTTTAATCAGATCGCTCATGCTACCTCTTAATTTATCCAAACAGCGCAGTCTTGTTGTTTTTGCAACTGCTGCGGTGTTGTAAGAAAGTTCTTCGGCAATATCTCTGTCGGTAAGTCCGTCTTCAAAAAGCAGCAAAATTTCTTTGCACTTTTCCCCAATCGTTTCAAGCTTAGCTTTTATGGCCGCTCTTTTTTGTTCGTCGATCAGTTTCTCGATTACGTTTCTTGCCCCGTCAGATAATTGCCCAACCAATTCAGGTATTACGTTATTTTGATGCACACTCTGTTTATTGGTCGTGTTTTTTCTTACAAGGTCAATACATTTATTAGAAAAAATCTGGAACAGGTAAGTTTTAAAGGAAGAACGGCCATCGAAATTGTTGCTGATTATATTGTGGATAGCCGAAATAAGTGCATCGCTGTAAGCACTAAAACTATCGTCGTAAACAAGGTTATATTTACGGCAGCCTTCATTTATAAAATAGTTGTATTGCAGGTAAAGCGCGTTTTCCCCGGCAATACGTTCTTTATAGCCAGCCTTTAAGCCTTGCAGTATATGTTGGTCCTGATCCTGGTACATAGGGAAATAATGTACAATATACTCATTTCAATAATTACATGCAAGGCATATCATTTTCTTAATGCGATGTTTTATTTTTTTTGTACCGGGCAATAGTAATTCTACGAAGCTTTTGTTGCGTCGCACTCTTGTACAGCAGCAATACAATTCAGCAGTGCGAAGCATAAATAAGAAGTTTTAAATAGACGGTTATTATTTTGAAGAAAGAAAAGTTTCTTTACCGCAGGTGAGCCATTTAAGGTATTCTTTGGCATTGGGTGTGTAACCAACCGGGTGGTTTATCAGCTTTTCATTGTTGTCGAGAATAACATAAAGCGGCTGCGTAACCTGGTTAAAATTTTCCGCCTGAAAAGTGGCCCATTTATCTCCAATGCTTTCTATATCTTTTTTGCCGCCATCCTTGGTAGTATAAGTAAATCTTTGTTCTACCGGCAGTTTTTGTTTGTCATCCACATAAAGCGAAACGAGTATGAAATTGTTTTTAATATAGTTCAAAACTTCCGGCTGGCTCCACACATTTTCTTCCATCTTGCGGCAGTTAACGCAGGCCCATCCTGTAAAATCAATCATAATAGGTTTATGCTGCTCTTTCGAGAGTTGCAAAGCTTTATCATAATCGTTTACCACATTGGCTTCAAGGCCCTTGCCAATTACATTTTCTTTGCCGTAAATACTGTAAGTAAGCGGCGGAGGAAAGCCGCTTAATAACTGCAGGTTCGCATATTTGGTAGATATAACACCGGGTAAAATATATAAAGTAAATACCAGTGCAATTACTCCGGCAATCTTTCGGCCGGTGCTGATTTTCATTCCTTTGTAATCGTGTGGCAGGCGTAAAATACCTAAGAGGTATAAGGCTAAACCTGCACCAATTAAAACCCATATACCAATAAATACTTCGCGTTTTAATAAGCCCCAATGCATTACCAGGTCGGCATTTGAGAGAAATTTAAAAGCCAGTGCCAGCTCTGCAAAGGCGAGTACTTTTTTAACGGTATCAAGCCAGCCGCCAGATTTTGGCAGAGATTTTAACCAATTGGGGAATATAGCAAACAAAGCAAAAGGCAATGCCAGTGCCAAACCAAAACCTGCTAACCCACTGGTGAGTGGCCATGCGCCACCACTTAATGAACCTACCAGCAAAGAACCAAGTATTGGTCCTGTGCAGGAAAAAGAAACAATGGCAAGCGTAAGTGCCATGAAGAAAATACCACCAATACTGCCCAGACCGCTTTTAGAATCGGCTTTGCCTGCAATACCGCTTGGCAAGGTAATTTCAAAAAAGCCGAAAAAGGAAATCGCGAAGAAAATAAAGATGACAAAGAATACAATGTTGAGCCAGCTATTGGTTGAAATGTTATTAAAGATCTCAGGGCTTACATTACCTAAAATATGAAAGGGTATACTTGCCAGCATATAAATGAGTAGTATAAAAAAGCCATACAATACGCCGTTGCGAATTGCCTGTGCCCTGTTTTCAGAACGTTTGGTAAAGAACGAAACAGTAACGGGGATCATGGGGAATACGCATGGTGTAAGCAGGGCAATAAGCCCACCTAAAAAACCTAAAAGAAAAACTGACCATAAACTGTTCTTTTCAATGACTGCTGTGGTGCCGCAATCGTTAGCCGGGTGAGCAATATCTATGGTTGCAATCTTTAGTTTTTTTGAATCGGTAGAAGCTGCAACCCCGCCTTCCAGTTTAACAGAGAAAGTATCTTCAGCAGATTGAAATTCATCTTTTTTGCCAAGGAAACCGGTGATGGTACCTTTTAATTGTTCAGGAATTACACCGCTTATTTTTAATTGCTGTGTTATGGATACGCTGCCAGTATAAACATTTACCTTTTTGTTGTCAAATGTGGGGTCGTTGATCTGCTGCGGGTTGCTTGAAAAGCTTATAGCTGCTGAGTTATTTGCATTCTCATAATCGTATGCAATTTGTACTGTTTCTGCACCATCAATACCTGGGTTTTCTCCATATAGATGCCAGCCTGAAGGAACAGTTGAAGCAGCTTTTAATTCGTATAAGCTATCACTGATGTGTTTTACAGTTACCTGCCATTTAAGAGAGCTGTCAGTTTGTGCAAAAGCAACAATTGCTGTCATTACCATCAAGACAGAACAGATCATTTTTTTCATAACAGCAGGAATTTATTGCAGCTTTAGATCGAAGGAAACTTTTTTGGGCGGCAGGCATTCGCTGTCGTTGCAAACCATGTATTCTACTGTTCCGGCGATGTTTGTTTTAACAGGCGATTTAAGGTTTATGTTTTGTACGAAGGAAACTTTATTATCAAAGTATTTTACATCTACACCAAAAACTTCTTCGTGTTTGGTTTTTAGCGTACCATTTTCTTTTGGTGTACCAGTGATGGTTGCAAGTGGATTGGTTTTATAAACAATCTTAGTTGGTACCGGCCCGCCTTTGGGTGTTGATTGGGAATAAATATGCCAGGGCTTTTCAATGGTGGCGGTAAAGGTAATCTCGTAAACTTTATCCGATTTTTTTACCGATGTAAAACTCCACTGCACAGGATCTTTTAGCTGTGCCACAGCAACAAAAGTTGTTGAAATCAATGCAAGAAATAAGGTAAATTTTTTCATTATCTATTTTTGATTTTAGCTCTTTTTCTCAATGCTTGTTTGTGGTCTTCGCTTTGCTCAGTAATGATTAAACCGTACAAGAGTGCGACGCAACCAAAGCTTCATAGTAACTTAATTGTCTGGTTCAAAAAACTTCTACACTACGTACGTTAAAGCCTTGCTTAGCTTTCAGTGCAACTGTTAATTCATTCCAAAAATATGAAACACCTGTTTGCCGTCTAAGTTGCCCAATGCAGGTGTGGTGGCCCTTTCAGGGTGCGGCATCATACCAAAAACATTTCTTTCTTTGTTGCAAATGCCGGCAATATTCCTGATGGCACCGTTGGGGTTTGCTGCTGCATTAATGTTGCCCATTTCATCACAATACCTGAACACCACCTGTTTGTTTGCTTCCAGCTCATTCAATATTTGATCTTCTGCAAAATACAGGCCATCGCCGTGTGCAACCGGAATTTTTAACGCTTTGCCATCTGCCTCATTTTTAATGAAAACATTTTTGCAAACAAATTGCTGCTGCCCGTTGCTGAGCAGCGCACCCGGCAGCAAACCGCTTTCGCACAAAACCTGGAACCCGTTGCATACGCCCAGCACTTTACCGCCTTTATTGGCAAAATCTATTACGCTTTGCATCATGGGGCTAAAGCGTGCAATGGCACCGCAGCGCAGGTAATCGCCAAACGAAAAACCACCGGGCAGTATAATACAATCGTTCGTGGTAAACATGCTCAGGTCTTTGTCTTTATGCCAGAGCATAAGCACTTCTTTGTTAAGATCATTCTGCAGGGCGTCCTGCATGTCGCGGTCGCAATTGGAGCCGGGGAAAACAACAATGCCAAATCTCATGTGTGTCATTTGAAGCGCAAAGGTAAACGCTGTGCATTGAATAGCAGTATGCATTAAGCATAAACTTCCCTAATATTTTATTAATGATGTACCCGGCTATGAGATCATTGCGGATCGTCCCTTGCGTCGCACTCTTGTACAGTAAAGCTTTGCGCAGCATTAGGTTCATTGTAATGTACCGGTTGAAAGTGTTAGATTTTAGCAGCAAACCAGTTATTGTAAATGACCAGCGCAACAATGATCCAGAAAATAATTGCTGGTATTATATTTTTTTTAGAATACAAAAACGTATTTGAAATAAATGCCGATGCCGGAACTGCTGCCAGCAAAAGCGCAGCCGGCCACATATCTTTAACAAGAAAAACCACAGGTGCCAGTAACAAAAGCATTATAAAAAGAACGCTCCAGTTTTTTCTAACCTGTATAATCATTCTCCCGCTGTTTGATTGCCACGAAAATATGCCTGCTATAATGGTAATGCCTGCCATTAAAAAAGTAATGATAACAGGCAGCATGCTGCCTAGTTGTATAATAATGATATGCGGCTGAAATACCTGAAACCAGGTAAACGCCAAATACAGCTTTTCGTTCATAAAAAGCCATGTGGCCAGAAAGTAAAATGGAGCAAGGATGCCCATGAGTAAAATGAACCATTCATTTAACCTGAAAGGCCTGAATGCAGCAAGGGTAAAGAAAACAACCAGTATTAAAGGAAATGCAGCAAAATATAATATTACTGTAGAACCGGTAATAAGCCCTATGTTAAAAATCAGCGTTTTCGGCTGCTGGGAATTATACAGCTTTATGATAAAATACAGCAACCATATGAGCATGGTATTTGTAACCAGTGCCGAACTGATATTATTCCATGCCGGCAATAAAGCAGTTAGCATAATATAAGCCAATGCTGTTGTAAAAGCAGGTTTTGGAAACATGCGCACATCGTTAAGCGCATAGTTAAAACGCAGGGCCTGAATTACAACAATAAGCTGGTATAATAATGGCAGCAGCAGGGCTGGTATATTTGC
>JANXWM010000040.1 GCA_025351145.1 Chitinophagaceae bacterium | reverse complement strand
ATATATCTGTTTGTGCAACCTTCATAAGGTCTTTATCGAGCAAAATAAAATCTGCTTTTTTACCGGCTTCAATACTGCCTACTTCATTTTCTAAAAAGTCGGCCTTTGCCGCCCAGATGGTAATACCGCGAATGGTTTCTTCCCTGCTTAATGCGTTCTCCATTTGAAAACCACCGGCAGGAAAGCCAGTGGCATCCTGCCTGAAAACCGCTGCCATAAAGGTTTTAAACGGGCTGATATCTTCTATGGGAAAATCTGTACCAAGCGGAAGCCAGCCATTTTGCTGCAGCAATTGTTTATAAGCATACCCACCTTTCAACCTTTCGGCACCAACGCGGTTACCGGCCCAGTACATATCGCTTGTTGCGTGTGTGGGCTGCACAGAAGGAATGATGGATGCTTTGCCGAAAAGATCAAAATCGTTTTGATTAATAATCTGTGCGTGTTCTATTCGCCAGCGTTTATCGTTCTTTGTTTTTAAATACTTGTTGTACACATTTAAAATTTCGCGGTTGGCAGAATCGCCGATGGCATGTGTACACATTTGAAAATCTGTACCTGCAAGCAATTGCGCTACCGAATCGTAATGGCTTTTATTATTTAGCAGGAACCCGCTCCATCCGGGTTTATCGCTGTATGGCTGCAATAAGCATGCACCACGGCTGCCCAACGCACCATCGGCATATACTTTAAAACCCTTCACAAAAAGTTTATCTGTTTTATACGGGCCTTCGGGTAAATAGCGGTCATAATTTTCTTTAGCATCTGTAAGCATTACATACAAACGCATGTCCAGTTTCCCTGCTTTTTGCAAAGTGTCGATAATGTCAACAGCCCGGTAACTTAACCCGCAATCTGTAATAGTTGTAAGCCCTTGTTCAAAACATTTAGCCTGCGCAGCGAGCAGCCATTTTTCAAATTGGGCTGTGGAGGGGTAAGGGATTTTTGCCGTTACAAGGTCAACAGCATTATCAATTAAAACGCCGGTGAGTTTACCGCTTTTAGTTTCAATAACACCGCCTTCAATTGTTTGCCCCGGAATAATGCCTGCAATTTGAAGTGCCGTTGCATTGGCAATCATGGCATGGCCGTCTATGCGCACTAATGCAACAGGTTTATCTGGAAAAAGTTCATTCAGTTTATCATTGAGCGGATAAGTTTTACCGGGAAATTTATTCTGGTCCCAGCCGCGGCCACGAATCCATTTTTCATCGGGATGCGCTGCTGCAAACTTTTGCACACGCTGTATTACTTCATCAAAACTGCTGCAGCCAGCAAGGTCAACTGTAAAAAGTGATTCGCCATATTCTATAAAATGTGCGTGTGCATCGATAAATCCGGGGTAAACTGCCTGGCCTTTTGCATCGAGCATTTCTTTGGATTGGTATTGCTGCAGTATATCATTATTCTTACCTGTGGCTATAATCTTTCCATCCTTAACTGCAAATGCATCTGCAACAGAAAATGCACTGTCAACCGTATAAACAATTGCATGATGCACAATAAGATCAGCATCTTTTTTTGAATTACACGAAATAGTAAATGCAAGTAATGAAAAAAGGCCAATAAATATTTTCATGAAGATTGATTTGTGCAGCTTTAGGTTTTACTTTTTATCTCTTATCGCTTTATAAATTTTAATAGCACTCATCAGCACGATGATAAACCCTGTTAAGCCAACAATTGCCCAAACAAAACTGATGCTTTCTTTTACTGCTGCGAGGTTTACAATGGCAACGAGGAAAATGGTAGCCACTTCGTTCCAGATGCGGAGTTGTTGCGAGCTGTACTTAAACACTCCGTTCATTTGTTGCTTATAAATGGCATGCAAGGAAAAATGATAGAGGTAAAGAAAAAATACAAACACCAGTTTAATTTCCAGCCACATACCTTCGGGCTTTCCAAAAAGGTTATACCAGCCGCCCTGTTGTAAAACAATTCCGCCAAAGATGAGCGTAAGAATTGCTGAAGGCCAGGTGATGCCAAACCATAAACGTTTCATCATTATTTTAAACTGCTCACGCAATGCGTTCTTTGCCATTTCTTCTTTATTCCCGGCTTCGGTGTTGTAAATAAAAAGGCGCGGCATATAAAACATACCTGCAAACCAGGTAACCACGAAAATGATATGTAAAGCTTTGAGGTATGGATACATCATGGTGGAAATGTAAAATGAAAAATAGAGAATGCAAAATGAAAAAAGTGATGACTGCATTGCCTGCTCAATATTGACTTGCAGTACAAGAGTGCGACGCAAGGAACGATTAATAGCAGCACTTCTGCCGGGCACATCATTTTTTATACCAACAACATTTCCCTGCTTCCTGCTGCATATTCCTTCATCCATGTGGCCACCGACTTTACCCACAACGGATGAATATTCAAACACGGAATAAGCGTAAAACTCTCGCCGCCTGCATGTAAAAATTCCTTTCTTCCTTCCAGGGCAATTTCTTCGAGCGTTTCCAAACAATCACTTACAAATGCCGGGCAGAGCACCACCAGCTTTTTTACGCCTTCGCCGGGCAATTCTTCCAAACGCTTTGCGGTATAGGGTTTCAGCCATTCTTCTCTTCCCAGTCTTGACTGAAATGAGAAGCCCACTTTCTCTTTCGGTATCTGTAATTTTTCTGCAATCAATTGCGTGGTTACCCAGCATTGGTGCCGGTAACAGGTTGCATGAGCCGGGGAAGCAGTCTCGCAGCAATTGGCAACTTTCATGCAATGGCTTTGCGTTGGATCGGCCTTTTTCATGTGCCGCTCAGGCAAACCATGATAACTGAACAGCACCTGATCGTATTCCTGTTCAAGAAACGGTTTTATATTTTCCGTCATCGCATCTATATAATGCGGCTCGTTATAAAACGGTTTTATAAACTTTAATTCAAACGGATAGTTTTGTTTTTTATGTACCGCTTTTGCATGCTCTACCGCAGTTTCATAACTGCTCATAGCATAGTGCGGGTACAGCGGAATAGCAATCACTTCTTCAAGTCCGGGCACTTTATTCATCAGCTTGTCAAAAGCATCTTTCATGGTTGGGTTACCATAACGCATGGCAATTTCAACCGGTTCATTTACCTGTGGCTGAAGTGCGTTTTGCAATTGCTTTGTAAGCACCACAAGCGGCGACCCATCTTTGGTCCAAACTTTTTTGTAAGCTTCTGCGGAGCGTGGTGCCCGCAGCGGAGCAATAATGCCACCAACCAATGCGAGGCGAAAAATATAAGGATAATCAATTACCCGCTCATCCATCAAAAATTCCAGCAGGTATTTACGTACATCTTTTACTTCAGTAGAGTCGGGCGAACCGAGGTTCATCAATACAATTCCGCGTTTGGCCATCTTCATTATTTTACAGTGTGCAAAAATAACAGAACAAAACAGTAAAC
>JANXWM010000017.1 GCA_025351145.1 Chitinophagaceae bacterium | reverse complement strand
CATCACCCATGGCCACAAACAAATGGCTGCCATCTTTGCTATACACTACTTTTTCAATTTCATCAAAATGCATTTCTTTTTTTACGGTAAAATCTTCCAGTGAAAAGAAATGAATATTGCGGTAAGTGGCTATGGCAATGGTTTTCCCGTCAGGCGATGCATCCATGTCTACCACTACCGGTACTTTCTCGCCCCATTTGCAAACGATATTTTTCAATAACCTGCCAGATGATCTTTCCCAAACTTTCACCATGTTTTCGCTGGATGATAAAATGAATTTTCCATCGGTTGTGTACAAAACATTAGTTACTGTTTTTGCGTGGCCGGTGGGTATAATAAGTTCAGGCGTTTGTGCTATAACCATACTGGTTAAAATACTGAAGACGATAATTAATATTTTTTTCATTTATATTATTTTTTTGAGCCGGGCTCTTATTTATCTATTAAACATTCTTGCGTCGCACTCTTGTACTTTCCTCAAGAAATGAGCAATGTGCAGCATCATTGCGAGGTCTCCGAAGCAATCTCCTGTCGTACGTTTATACAAGCTTATTATGTTATGCCAGGAGATTGCTTCGTCGTTCCTCCTCGCAATGACGAGCATTGATGTTCTTTACTTCGCGTTGCCCCATCATATTACACAGTACAAGTGTGCGTCCGAAGCTTCGGACGCAACGAAGATGACCAAAGAACTTCTTTTGCCGGGCCAATAATTTTCTTAAACCCCTTTAGGGGATGGGGGCCTACTATTTCATCACCTCTACCGGAAAATCATTTCCCAAACCATAGCTTGAGGGATATTGCGCAGCGCCATTGTATTTCTTCATTAAAGCCGGAACCTGCAGTTGCAAGAATGTTTTTAAATTATTTACAGTGATCATTTTATTATTGGCTGCTTCGCCTTTTAATGCCTGTAATAACACATACGTAAATACACCATGCCCAAGGGATGCAAACTCGTTGGCAAATTGCTGCGCACCACTCGCTGCAATCCAGTGTGTACCTGTACTGCGGGCAACAACGGCTATGCTCTTTTGCTGGTTACCATCAGCGGCCAGCATTGATTCAAATGCGCCTGCACTCTGGCATGCATCTAGAATAAACAGTTGTTTTTGTGCCGGAATATCTATGGCATACTGCTGTAATAATTTTGCCGCGATACCTTTGTTTTCTAATTCTGTTTGCACATTTTTAAGATCGCTAACATCAGTTGGTACTAAATAGAATTCATTGTTCTTACCAATAACGCCGTGCCCTGCATAATAGAAAATAAATACATCCTGTGGTTTGGCATTTTGTTGTACTTCTTTGAGTGCGTTGGTGATTCCTGTTTTATCCGCTGCATTATCTGTACCAAAATAAGTTTTTATATTGCTGATAACAGTCTTTGCATCTTTTTCTACTTCTTCTTTAAACGAAGTAGCATCTGCCAAAGCATAATTTAAACTCATGCTTTTGTTTTGATATGCATTAATGCCTACTGCAATTAAATACAGCGTCGCGTTTTTATCTACAACAGAAACTGTTGCTGCATCAACATTATTGTTAGCTGGTTTTATTTCATTATTGTTTGTATTGCCGGTATTATACATTACAGCTATTTCATCAGGGTCGCTTTCGGTTCGCTGCGTGTTTAATGCAATTGCACGAATCATATTCAGTCCCGGTAATAAGCTTATCTGGTATTTTTTTGTATCACTGCCATCATTTTCTGCCACAATTAAATTGCGTGTAGTGAGTGTTTGTATTTTTCCATTAATGAATAAACGAATTTCATCCACTGCATCATCTTCTGCTTTGGCATTTACGGTAATATCTGCAAAGCCTGTTTTGTTTTGGTAGGTGGGCATATCATCTTCTACCGATAAATTACGGGCAACTTCTGCGTATGATAATTTTACTATTGGCGAAGGTTTTATAATGTCTGATGGGATAGGCTCAAAGGCTTCCCCGTTTATCAATCGTTGATAAAGGTTGGGTGTATAAAATCTTTCATAGACTTTGTCAAGAGAAATCTCCTGGCGGTTTCTTAAAAGTTTAAGTTGCTCCATACCATTTTTTGTTCCATCAAACCTGCCGTCGGGACTCATAAAAACAAAATCGTTGTTATTATTAAAAACATATAAGGTACCCAATACTTTTCCTGTTTCCTGGTTTAATACCTGTATAGTTCCATTTTGCAGAATTACATACGCATAATTATTGTCTGGTGAAGGAAATATTTCTCTTACCCCCGCTTCGGCAATATCTTCATGAAAAAGTGTTTTACCCTTATCATCATAAATTGAAATAAAACCATTGTCATCACCGGTTAAAACTTTACTTGCATCCAGGTTAGGTCTTATAACTGTGTATGGATATTTTCCGTTCTCTTCGTCAGGTCTTTTTACCAGAAATTTTCCCGAAGGTATCTCATAACTTTCCTGTTCATATAAACCAGTAAATAATAATACTTTCCCGTCCATAGATATTTGTGCCTTATCAATACCATCTCTTTGCGGAAAGGGCATTTCAAGAATAGTTGTTTTGGATGGGCAGTGTATGATTTTAACTTTATCGCGGCCCTTCTGATTTATATTTTGCCGATAGGCTACCCATTCTTTCATTACATCAAATGACAATATTTCTATACTGCTTTCACTAAACACCGGAAGCATTTTTTTGGTAGCTATGTCAAATTCAAAAAAAGTGGTCTTTTGGGTGGGGATAGAAAATACAGGAAAGTATATCTTTTTTCCATTTTTGCTAAAGTAAATGTCCCTGTCGTTCACCTCTCCGGGAATGGGGCTGATTGTTTGTATGATTTTACCCGTTTTTATATTTTTAACTATGGCTTTCGAAGTATTAAAAATAGCTACTGTATCGCCGGTGCTGCTAAATGCAACCGCTTCTATATTTGTATTAAGAATAGCATGCCTTAGTGGCACCATCCTTTTTAAATCGATGGTTTTAAAGGCAGAATCATCTGCTGAAATATGCAGAACACCTTCCTGTGCAGCATATGATATAGAGTTAAACAAAGCAATACCAAAATTCGATATTAACCTCCTGGTAGTGTATTTAGGGATGTTTGTGGTAATGTTTACCGGTGCAATGGAAAGATTTTTATTCGCAAAAACAATATTGGTAGCCCCCGAAAAATAACCCAAAGAAGTACTTTCAAAATTTGCTGCTGAAAGCTTGGTCAAAATTTTCTTTGCTGGTATGCCGCTGTAAACACTAATGATTTCGTTATCCGATTCATTAAGTTCACTCATAATAAATTTATCATCATCCTGCGAAACATCCAATGAAAAATAGTCATAGTCGCCCTGTTTAATCTTAATTACCTGTTTTTTTCCTGTAACCATACTTCTAAGTGTATAGGTAGATTGCGAACCTTTTTTTATATAGGTTAGCAATTCTTTTCTTTGTGGTAAAACCTTCTCTATTTTTTCATCGGTATCCAGTT
>JANXWM010000781.1 GCA_025351145.1 Chitinophagaceae bacterium | reverse complement strand
AAGAGGTAGCATAAAAATCAGAGAAGCGACCCCATAAAAGGCCGCTTCTCTTATCAGGCTGGTATAAAACCGCCTTCTGTCAAAAATAAAAAAATAATTCAACTCTATCAGATTATTAACACAGAATCTTGTACGTTCGGATTATTATTGGACAGGCTGCGAGCCATGAGCTACGAGCAAAATACAACGGCTCGCAGCTCGCAGCCAAAAGCTCATAGCTATTCTTCAGTACAAGAGTGCGACGCAAGTAAAGCCTCATGCTTATTCTTTTGCCTGGCTCAAAAAAATCTTCTCTAAAAAGTTTAATGAATATAATATTGTGCAGCGGGTATTTTAAAGATCACGCTCCGCTGAAACTGTTGAAATGATTTTGCATCATCCGCATGGTTTTGCATCCAGCTCTGGAACTGCTGAGTATCTGCCGTAGCCCCGGTAAGCCACTGGTTGTAGGCATCGAAGTAGCCATCCTGCAACAGCATGCGCTGGTGCTCGAACAGGCGGAATGGAAACTGGCGGCCATTGCCATTGTACCAGTTTAAAATAAAGCGTGTGCGCATGGCAGTAAGTGTTTCGGGTGTTACACCGTCGTTCATCATACTGGTTAATTTACTGAAATTAACAGCAACTGCTTTTTCAAAAGCGCTGCCATTTTGTTTGGCGTTATTTAAAATATCGGGGTTCGTGAAAAGCTTCTGGTAACCGGCAAACAAAAGGTTTTTTATTTCGGTAGTGCGGGCAGTAAGGCTTTCAATGTTTACAAAAGTTTCTCCGTACAAAAGGCCCCAGATAATATTACCTCTTTGTGCATAATACTTAGATGCGAAATAATAATTGCTGCTGTGGTTAGGGTCTGTTTCAATTCCTTTTTCCCATTGTTTTATGGCAAGGTCGGGCGTATTATTCGATGCCAGTAAATCGCCGTATTCACTATATAAAACGCCGCTGTTCGGGAATTTTTTTAAGGCGGCTTTATACATTTTATCGCTCTCTTTTGTATCGCCGATAGCCTTGTATGCAAGCCCGAGAATTTGAAAACTCTGTACATCAGCATCAGGCCTTGCAGTAATCTTTTTTCCTGTTGCAATTGAGCCTGCAAAATCTCTCTGCAGGTATTGAATAAATGCCTGGTCTTTCTGCAGGTCAAGATTATCCGGCTTTAAAACAAGCGCTTTGTTTAAAACGAGCATAGCGTTTTCAAAATCGCCCTGGCGCATTAAACTTCTTGCTGTTTCATGCAAAGTTTCAGCATCCTGCGTTTGGGCAAAACCTGTATTCATTGCCAGGAGCAATGCAATAATAAATAGTAACCTGTTTGCTAATCGCTTCATTCGTATATCAAATGTGTAAGTAAACCATCTCTTAATTTTGGCTCGAACCAGGTACTCTTTGGCGGCATTACATTTCCGGTATCTGCAATAGAAAACAATTGTTCTATACTTACAGGATAAAGGCTGAATGCTGCTGCCATTTCGCCGCTGTTAACTCTTTTTTCCAATTCGCCAAGGCCACGGATGCCACCAACAAAATCAATATTTTTATCTGTGCGCTGGTCAAGAATATTCAGCAATTTACCCAATATATTGTTTTGCAGAATAGTTACATCCAGCACTCCAATCGGGTCTTCGGAATAAGTGCCTGGTTTTGCTATAAGCTTGTACCAGGTTTTATCCGCATAAAAGCCAAACTCATGCAATGCCTGTGGTTTAACTGCTTCGGTTCCATTTTCTTCTACCATAAAATCCTGCCCAAGAGCAGCGAGAAAATCAGCAACAGTTAAACCATTCAGGTTTTTAATCACACGGTTATAATCCATTATCTGTAGCTGGCTTGCAGGGAAAAGTGTGGTAAGAAAATAGTTGGCGTTTGTGGTTGCATTGCCGCCCAGCGTCTTCCTCACTTTTGCTGCAGATGCAGCACGATGATGGCCATCGGCTATATAAGTGCAGGGAACATCTTCTTCAAAAATTTTTGAAATGGTGCTTATGGTATCCGTATCGTTGAGGATCCATACCGCATGTTCAATACCATCCTCAGCTAAAAAATTATATATAGCCGTTTTAGTGCTAACGCATTTTTCAATAATCGCATCAAGTGCTGCTACATTCCTGTATGCAAGAAAAACATTGCCTGTTTGTGCACCGGTAGTTTTTATATGATTAATGCGGTCCTGCTCTTTTTCGGGTCTTGTAAATTCATGCTTTTTTATAATGTCATTTTCATAATCATCAATACTGCTTACACATACCAAACCTGTCTGGCTGCGGCCATCCATAATAAGTCTGTAAACATAATAGCATTCCTTATTTTCCCTGAACAGTATATCTCTTTTTATAAATGCAGTAAGGTTTTCCTTTGCCCGTTCATAAACTTCCTGGCTGTGTATGTCAATATTTTCCGCAAGGTCTATTTCACTTTTGGTAATATGTAAAAAACTGCTGTGGTTGCCCCTTGCCTCAATCCTTGCTTCGGTGCTGTTCAATACATCATAAGGCTTGCTGGCAACCTGTTTTGCAAATTGCGCCTGTGGCCTTAAAGCTTTAAATGGTTTTATAATACTCATGAATTTCTGCTGTTTGTGTTTTTTTGGATGTTCAGGTTATTATATTTTTTTGGACCTGGCTTTCTGATTTTCTATGACACTTTACTTGCGTCGCACTCTTGTACTTTATCACTTTACTGAGCTTCAGCAGCCCTTCAAAAATTTCATCCTGCTGCTAAGCATACTTTTCTGCAAAGTGGCGCATCAGCTTACACATTTCTTCAACACTGCTCAGTGGCAAAGCGTTGTACATACTTACCCTTAAACCGCCAACGCTTCTATGGCCCTTTACCCCAACCATACCATTTGCTTTGCAAAGATCAAGAAATTCTTTTTCCTGTTCTGGTTGCTGTATACCAAAGGTTGCATTCATCAGGCTCCTGTCTTCACGAGCTACAATGGGAGTATAAAACGGAAGCGCGTCTAAAGTATTGTAAAAAAGATCAGCTCTTTCTTTGGCCCTTTTTCCCATTTCTACAAGGCCACCTTCTTTCTTTATCCATCTTAAAGTAAGCAGGGCAACATACACTGCAAAAACAGGCGGCGTATTTAATAAAGAACCTGCTTCTATATGGTTGCGGTAATCCATGATGGAGGGAATGGGCCGCTTTACTTTACCTAAAACATCTTTTCTGATAACCACAAGGTTAACACCTGCTGCACCCATATTTTTTTGCGCACCGGCATAGATCAAACCAAATTTTGAAAAATCGAATGGGCGGCTGAAAATATCACTGCTCATGTCCGCTACAAGTGGTACGGTTGTTTCAGGAATATGGTGCCATTCGGTTCCTTCTACTGTATTGTTGGTGGTATAATGCAGGTATTTCGAATCAGCGGGAACCGCAAAATCTTTTACTATGTATGAATGATTTTTGTCTTTTGAGGAAGCCACCACGTTTACATTGCCAAACAGCTTTGCTTCCTTTATGGCTTTAACACCCCAAATGCCATTGTCGCAATAAGCTGCAATTTCGCCATCATCTAAAAGGTTCATTGGCACCTGCATGAATTGTGTTGACGCACCGCCATGAAGAAACAGTACGTCATGGTCGCTGCCAAGCTGCATGAGTTCTTTTACCAGGTTTATTGCTTCTGTCATTACTTCGCCAAACCAGTTTGTACGGTGGCCTATTTCGAGTAAGGATAAACCTGTATTATTAAAATTGATGATTGCTTCTGAAGCCTGCTGTAACACTTCCTGCGGAAGTATTGACGGGCCTGAATTGAAATTATGCATCTTCATATCCGCTTTATTAAAACTGCAAAATAAAGGAATTGTACAGAATAGGTGGTTGTTAATACCGGAAGTAATTGAATTGCTTCCGCGGATAGTAAAGTGTAAATGCTTTTTTAGCAGTAATATTTTATCTATTCAGGAAATAACAGGCTATTTACCAAAACCTTTTGTGATAAGTGCAGCCTTAAGATGCTATAAAAGAAGAACCGTGAACCGAGCGTGGCAAGCGGCGATGCCATAAAAACTCCAGACGGCTAAAAAATATTGTATTAATGCTGTTTTTCAGCCTGATCGTCTAATTCAGCCACGCCGCCGGATACTGCAAACTTCATGGCCTCAGCCGAACTGATATTGTTCAAGAGCTTTATTTTTTGTTTTGGTACAAAATATGTTACACCGGTTAGTGCATACGACAAAGGAATATAAACTACAGAATAATCGGTGAGTTCAAAATCAACAGCATCCTCTTTTGTGATGAAACCGATGCGCCAGACATCGTTTGCATCGACGCTTACCAAAACGGGTTTATCGAATTTGCGTTTGTTACCTGTGAAGGCTTCAAGAAAATCTTTTACGGATGTATATATAAGTTTAATGCCGGGAGTACGTTCCAGCAGGCCATCGAGCAAGTCAACCAGGCGGCTCATTACAAAAGACGAAGAGACCCTGCCCACAAGCATTACAATAAGTATAACCACCACAAAACCGAGACCTGGAAATTTTCTTAGTTCGCCACCTGTTCCTGTTTCGAAAAGATGCGGGAAAAGCGAATAGAGAATATTTGGAAGAATACTGTCAACCGTATTGAACAGCCAGATTACTGCATAAATTGTAATGCCCACAGGCGCAATAATTACAAGTCCCTGGAAAAAAAACTGCAACAGTTTTTTCCAATGCAGGGATGTTTCTTTAGGGCGTTTCCCGTTTGTCATTTTAATTTATTTTGGCTTAAAGTAAAGAATAATTTGCGAGGAGGTGGTATAGTTTTTAGGAATTTAAAAATCTGTGAACCGCGTAAAAGCAAAATTAAATAATTAAAAAATCTTCAGGAAACTATAATTGATTAAAAAGTTTCCATAGTTTTGCGGCGTTATATAATTTTGCATGGAAATGAAGGAAAGGATACAACAGAAAGCGAGGGAGCTTTTTATGCGTTACGGATTTCGCTCAGTAACGATGGATGAAATTGCCGGTCAATTGGGTATTAGCAAAAAAACGCTGTACCAGTTTTTTGAAGATAAAGATGCATTGGTAGAATCTGTGATGCAGGGAGAGATGACTTATATGGAGTCAGAATGTAATAGGCAAAACAATGAAGCTGAAAATGCAATTGATGAAATGTTTAAAGACATGGATTCGATGGAGTCCGTTATGGATTCCCTTAACCCGCAGATCATTTTTGATTTGGAAAAATTTTACCCCAAAACCTTTGACAAGTTTAAGCAGCATAAAAACACTTTTCTGCTGGATATAATTAAAAAAAACCTGCGCAGGGGTATACAGGAAGAATTGTACAGAAATGAGATAGATGTTGATATTGTGGCTAAGTTCAGGCTTGAGAGTTCCTTTATTATGTTTAGCCAGGATCTTTTCCCTTATGGAAAATACAGCCTGTTAAAAGTTTCATCAGAAATATATCATCATTATCTTCACGGGATTTCAACGGCAAAAGGCAAAAAATTTATTGAAAAATATATCCTGCAAAGGCAAAAAAATAAATCATTAGCAGTATGAACCGCAGATTAGGAATAACATTTCAGTTTTTTTTATTAATATTAAAACTGCAGGCTCAACCTCCGCAGCAGGCTGTAGCCACAAAGAATGAGTTTTCGATACAGCAATGTATTGATTATGGTAAAGCAAATAACCTGCAGGTAAAAAATGCTTTGCTGGATGTGCAGATACAGGAACAAACCAATAAGAATATTACAGCACAGGCGCTTCCGCAGATCAACGGAAGTTTTGGTTCTACTTTTTATCCAAATGTGGCAGTGCAGAGTTTCCCCAATTTTATTGCCGCGGCAACTTATGGAGTGCTTGCACAGGAAGGCGTTAAAGATGGTAATGGAAACACAATTGTTTCTCCATCAGATTTTGGTTTTGTACAGGCAGCATTCGGTACAAAGTGGAATGCATCTGCCGGTGTAACGCTTACTCAAATATTATTTGATGGCCAGGTCTTCGTGGGTTTGCAGGCAAGAAAAGCATCTATAGACTTTCAGCAAAAAGCTGTAGAAGTTACCACAGAAAGTATAAAGGCAAATATTTATAAGGTGTATTATCAGCTTGTAGTAAGTACCACACAAACAGATCAACTGGATGCGAATATTGAGCGGTTGGAGAAGTTGCTGCACGATACCAAAGAATTATATAAAAATGGTTTTACAGAAAAGTTAGATGTAGATAAAGCTACTGTGCAGTTGGTGAACCTGCAAACCGAAAGGGCTGCTGTGCAAAAGACAATTGACAACGGCTATCTTGGTCTGAAACTGCTTATAGGTATGCCTATAAAAGATACTTTGGTACTCAGCGAAAAAATCACTGTTGACAAAATAAAAGAAGGGCTGCTGAACGAAGGCGTTTACGAGTACACCGACAGGCCCGATTATCAATATCTTTCTCTTGGCAAAAAATTGAATGAGTTTAATATACGGCGGTACAAATTAACAAAACTGCCAACCGCCAATCTTAATGCTGCATACAGTAAAATAGCCCAGCGCAATGATTTTAGTTTCTTTGGTAAAGGAGATTGGTTTAGTAGTTCTTATATCGGGTTAAGTGTTAACGTACCCATTTTTGCAGGCTTCGCCAAGGATGCGAGTATTCAAAAATCCAAACTTGAGCTGAAGCAAACAGAAAATCAAATTGATAACCTTAAAATATCAATCGACAACGAAGTTGCACAGGCTACTAATAACTTCCAGAATGCCATTAAAACGCTGGATTTTCAACAGCAAAATATTGAACTGGCTGAAAAAGTTTACGACCAGTCGAAGAAAAAATACGAAATAGGTACAGGCTCCAACACAGAAATAACCAATGCGCAAACGGATCTTAGAGTGGCACAAAGCAATTATGTAAATGCATTGTATAATGCTATTATTGCCAAGGTTGATTACCTGAAAGCCATTGGAAAATTATAGTTCATAACATTATAAAGAATAAGAATATGCAAAAGATCGTAAACATTATTTTATTTGGTTCTGCACTCTTCCTTGCATCATGCGGTGCAAAAGAAGATGCAACAAAAGGCGGTGATCTTGCAGCTAAAAAAGCGCAACTGGAAGAACTGAAAAAACAACAACAGAAAATCGGGGATGATATTACAAAGCTTGAAGCAGACATAGCAAAGCTTGATCCATCTGCAGCAAAAACAGAGAAAACAAAACTTGTTTCCATTGATTCTGTTTCAGCAGGAACTTTTACACATTATATAGACCTGCAGGGGCTGGTTGCTTCAGAAGATATTTCTTATGTTTCTCCGCGTGGGCAAGGTGGCCTGGTAAAACAGGTTTTTGTAAAGCAAGGCGAGCAGGTGAGAAAAGGTCAGCAGTTATTAAAACTTGATGATGCAGTATATCTTAAAAATCTTCAGCAGGCACAAACACAATTGTCTTATGCAGAAGACTTGTACCGTCGTCAAAAAAATCTTTGGGATCAGCAGATAGGAACAGAATTACAATTGGTACAGGCAAAACAAAATGTAGATCAGATCAACGATCAGATTGCTACCATAAAAGAGCAATGGAGCATGACCAATATTTATGCTGATGTTTCTGGTGTTGCGGAGCAGGTAAATATTCGTGTAGGTGAATTTTTTGCAGGTGTGATAGGGCAAACACCGCAGATCGCCATTGTAAATAACGACCGTTTAAAAGTACGTGTACAGGTTCCCGAAAATTATGCAGACCGCATCAATACAGGAACCAAAATGGTGGTTACATTTCCTGATGCAAATAAAACGATTAACACTACTGCATCTGTTTCAGGAAAAGTAATTGATCCAAACAGCCGGTCATTTTATGTTGATGCGAAACTGCCGTCAGATAAGGATCTCAGGCCAAACCAGGTGGCACTTGTTAAGTTGCAGGATTATGTAGCAACCAATGCGATCACGATTCCTGTAAACACGTTGCAGACGGATGAGAAAGGAAAATTTGTACTGGTTGCAGCAAACGAAAATGGCAGATGGATCGCAAAGAAAAAAGCAGTTGAGATTGGTCAGTTGTACAGCAATCTTATAGAAATAAAAAGTGGTTTGCAAAACGGTGATCAAATAATTACAGACGGTTACCAGGGTTTATTTGACGGGCAGCCAATAACAGTTGCTGCAAAATAATGGAATAAGAATTTTTATGAGCCAGGCAGCAGAATATCTATGAAGCTTCTGTTGCGTCGCACACTTGTACAATTGAATACAAGTCAGCAAAGTCGGGAAGTCAGTAAAGACTACTGCTGTTGCAAACTTCTTTCGGACTTTCGGTCTTGCCGACTTCCGGACGGAACGTACAAGTGAGTGACACAACCGGCGATGCCCAAAGAAAAGAAAGATAATACCAAAATATTTCAAAAGCATTTTATGAGCGCATTAGAAAATTTTACGGACAAGTTTAAACAGTTCAGGCCCACTACATGGAGTATCAATAATAAAACTTCCATTTACCTGCTGATGCTCATTGTGAGTATTATTGGTATTTACCAGTTTATTTCATTGCCGAAGGAACAGTACCCTGATGTAGTAGTACCGCAGATATATGTGCAAACAGTGTATGTTGGAAACTCGCCTAAGGATATAGAGAACCTTGTAACGCGGCCCATAGAAAAACAGATAAAGAGTATTAGTGGTGTAAAAATTAATAAAGTTACCAGTACATCGCAGCAGGATTTTTCTGTGATCATTGTTGAGTTTGGTACCGATGTAAAATTGGACGAGGCGCTGCAGAAAGTAAAAGATGCGGTGGATAAATCGAAACAGGACCTGCCCAACGATCTTACACAACAACCTTCGGTGCTGGAGATCAGTACTTCAGATTATCCCATCATGTATGTGAATGTGAGCGGCAATTTCGATCTGATGCAACTGAAGAAATATTCAGACGACATACAAGACAGCCTGGAAAGTATTTCGCAGATAAACCGTGTTGATGAAATTGGTGCCCCGGAAAGAGAGTTCCAGATAAATGTTGATAGAACACGCATGCAGGCAGCAGGTGTTACTTATGATGATATTGCCAATGCTGTGTCAAGAGAGAATGTAGATATATCAGGCGGTTTGCTGCAGGTAGGAAATATGAAACGCAACCTGCAACTGAAAGGGCAGTTTAAAACTTCTTTCGATATTGAAAAGGTTGTGCTAAACAACATAAGAAGCTCACCTATTTATTTAAGGGATATTGCTACGATAAAAGATACGATAAAGCAAAGTGAAAGCTATGCACGCCTTAATGGTAACCCTGTTATTACATTGAGCATTCTTAAAAGGCCCGGTGAAAACTTAATTGAAACATCAGATAATGTAAAGCAGGTGGTGGAGCGCATGAAAGCAAATCAACTGCCACCCAAACTTGATGTTGTTGTTACGAGTGACCTGAGCAATGCAACACGTACTTCTTTAAACGACCTGGTTAACTCGATCGTTATCGGCTTTATACTGGTGCTGGTGATACTCATGTTTTTCATGGGTGTGGTAAATGCATTCTTTGTTGCATTGAGTGTGCCTTTGAGTGTATTTGTTGCATTCATGTTTATGCCGGCTGCAGACATAATTGTAGGCACGCATGTTACGCTAAACTTCATGGTGTTGTTTGCGTTATTGTTTGCGTTGGGTATCATTGTAGATGATGCTATTGTGGTGATTGAAAATACACACAGGATCTTTTCCCAGGGCAAAGGAAAGTTGCGTTCGGATAAAGCTGCAATCATGGCTGCCGGAGAAGTTTTTATTCCGGTGCTTGCTGGTACACTTACTACGCTGGCGCCTTTCTTTCCTTTATTATTCTGGCCGGGTTTGATTGGTAAGTTCATGATCTATATTCCAACGATCCTGATCTTTACGTTGGTTGCTTCGCTGATCGTTGCATTTATTATGAATCCTGTTTTTGCAGTTGACTTCATGAATCATGAGGATGGCGAAAAAGAATCCAAAACAGCAATATTTAAAAAGCCGGGATTGTGGATCGCTATTGTTCTTGGTGTTATTCTTGATGTATTTGGTCAAACTTTCTGGGGCAATCTTTTATTTACACTTGTTATCCTTTCGCTTTTTAACCGCTTTGTATTGAATGATGCCATAAATGGTTTTCAAAAAAGAGCATTACCATGGATCATGGGGCATTATGAATCATTGCTTCGCTGGGCATTGAAAGGTTGGAGGCCTGTGTACTTACTGATAAGCATGTTTGTTTTATTGATACTTTCTTTTCTACTTTTTTCAATTGTAAATCCTCCGATGGGCCTGTTTCCAAAAGCAGACCCTAACCAAATCTATGTTTACTTAAAACTGCCTGTTGGTACCGATGTAGATTATACAGATTCAGTTACCAATACCATAGAAGAAAAAGTAAACAAAGTGCTTGGAATTGATAAAGCACATAACAAGACAAACCCGATTGTAGAAAGTGTTATCAGCAATGTTGCAAAAGGGGCCGGTGACCCGCAAAACGGCGACCAAAGCACGCATGCAGAATGGGGACGTGTACAGGTTTCGTTTGTTGAATTTTCAAAACGTAATGGTATTAATTCAAAACCTTATCTTGATTCTATCCGCAGTGCCATCAAAGGCATTCCGGGTGCCGAAATTTCTGTTGGCCAGGAAGCTGGTGGCCCACCGGAGGAACCCCCGGTTAACGTAGAAATTTCAAGCGATGATTTTGATGTGCTTACCAAAACAGCATCAGCTTTTAGATATTATCTCGATTCTTTACAAATCCCGGGAATCGAGGAATTAAAGATGGATGTTGATCTTAGCAATCCTGAAATTACACTTACGGTTGACAGGGAAAGATGTATGCGTGAAGGCCTTAGCAGTTACCAGGTTGGTGCCGAAATAAGAACAGCATTGTTTGGCAGAGAAGTCTCAAAAATAAAAGATGGCAAAGATGAATACAAGATTCAGTTGCGTAACAATGAACTGCAGCGTAAAGACCTTACAGATCTTTTAAATATGTCCATCACTTTCCGCGATTTTGCAACAGGCGCGGTTAAGAACGTTCCCATAACGGCTCTTGTAAGCTTTGATTATGATAATACATTGGGTAGTGTAAAAAGAAAAAATTACAAACGTGTAATTACTGTACGTTCAAACCTGCTTACAGAATATCAAAGCAAGCAAAGCGAGGTAAACCAGAAAATAGCCTCAGCAATACAGGCTTACAGCGTTCAAAAGGCCGATGGTGTTACTATACAGCAAACAGGTGCAAACGAGCAAATTGCTGAAACCATGAGTTTCCTTGTAAAAGCTATGGCAATTGCATTTCTTTTGATATTACTAATACTGGTTATCCAGTTCAACTCAATCAGCAAACCGGTTATTATTATTACAGAAATATTGTTCAGCATTATCGGTGTAATACTTGGTTTCTCTTTTACGGGTATGGAGATAAGCGTTGTAATGACGGGTATCGGAATTGTTGGCCTTGCAGGTATCGTTGTAAAAAATGGGATACTTGTAATAGAGTTTACCGATGAATTGCGTTCAAGAGGAATGAAAACAAGGGATGCAGCAATTGAAGCAGGCAAAACACGTATCATTCCGGTTCTATTAACTGCACTCGCAGCAATACTTGCACTGATACCATTAGGCATTGGCTTCAACATAAATTTTATTACACTGTTCTCAGAATTAAACCCGCATATTTTCTTTGGCGGCGACAGTGCTTCATTCTGGAAACCGCTTTCATGGACAATTATCTTTGGCCTTGCGTTCGCCTTTTTCATGACGCTGTTCATGGTACCCAGTATGTACCTTATTGTAGAACGTTTGCGCAGGCCAATGCGCCGTATGTATGGTGGCAAATGGGTAAGTTTTATGGGCATACCACCCCTTACACTATTGTTTATTCCAATGGTTATCGTTACTTCACTTTATCATAGGGTATTAAGAAAACGAAGGGCCAGGAAACTGAAAGGAAATAAGAACGTAAACGAAGCATTTATAGGAAGCTGGTTTTAATAGACTGTCTCATAATAAAACATTCGTTTTTACTAAATAATGAATCCTGTGAGAGAACCGATTCAGGCCGTTTTGTAATGGTATAAAATCCATCTGCAGAACGGCATTTTTTAGCCAGGGGCCAGGATAAATATTGAGCTTTACTTGCGTCGCACTCTTCAGCGGCAACAATTCTAATGAGCATAAAAACGGATCACCCGGTTATTCATTTTAAAGAATTATACACCCATTATTCTACGGGGTTATGAGTACAAAAAAATACCAATGGTTTAAAATTGCCAATTCACAGGATGAGCTGGTTTTCCCGGCCGGTAACCTGCTTACAGTAGAAGTAAACCGGAAAAAAATCACACTGGCAAAATATAAAGACACTCTATATGCCTGTGCATTTGCATGCCCGCATGCCGGGGGTATTATGGCAGATGGCAACATAGATGCTACCGGAAATATAGTTTGCCCTATTCACCGCTACAGGTTTAACCTGCAAAATGGGCGCAATACCAGCGGCGAAGGATATTATCTTACTACCTACCCAATAGAGATTCGTGAAGATGGCGTTTATGCAGGTATTGTGGAGAAAAGTTTTTTTAATTTATAATAAAACAGGTTTTTTCTAAGAATCGGTTTGGCTACAATGCAAAATCTCCTATTTTTGCAGCCCGCTTTAGAAATATGGCGGTAACAGACTCCCGAATAGCTCAGTTGGTTAGAGCATCTGACTGTTAATCAGAGGGTCACTGGTTCAAGTCCAGTTTCGGGAGCAAAGAGCCCTGGTAATTTACCAGGGCTCTTTTTATGCCCATCATTGTTCCAAGCGTACAAGTGTGCGACGCAATTGCCGATACCATGAAATACTTTGGCCCGGTTCAAAAAAATTACCTAAACCGTTAACCAGGGTTTCTTTTGCTTTGCTTTACCTTTTGCTGAATGATGGCGCTAACTGGTTTTTCCAATACTTTACTTTCTACCCAGGAAATTACATCGAGATAAGCGAAAGCCCTGGTTTCGAAACGGCTGTTCTCGAACTGCCTGATGGTTTGTAAAAAATTTTCCAGTTCCGGTTTTAATTTTCGGGGCGACAGGTTAAATGATTTTCGAAGGAATTTAAAAGTAGCTTCTTCAATTACAGTAAGGTTTTGCATTTTAGCCATAAAGCGGTACACTGATTTAATCAGGTGTTCCATTATTTCGAAATTGCCCAACTCATAATGTGCTATAAGGTGCAGCAGCCTTGCATAGCACTGAAGGTCTATGCGGAGGTCAACGGGGCCGTTAATGATCTTTTGCACATAATCAATACAGGTTGTAAAATCTCCGCTTCCGAAGTAAAGCGTGGCTATTTTATAATTAAAAACAAGGACCCGGTGCCTGTCTATATAAAGCGCATATTCTTCCAGTTTTTGTTCAATTTCAGGAACATGAACCAGTCCTTCTTTAAATGTTCCGAGCATGAGGTGCTGGTTTATACGGGCACTGTTTATGTAAACGAAAGTATGAATGCGAAAGTTATCATGCTGATTGGCAGCGGGTGTTTTGGCAAACGCTTCAAACTTACAAAGCGTGACTTCAAACTCATTATAATTGCGAAGGTCAAAATGTGCATTGAGTAAATTGTGCATGCCTTTTACATAATGACCTGTTTCAACGGTTACCATGAAAGGTTCTGCCTCAAAAAGTTCTATCCACTTGCGGCTGTAACGGTAATACATGAGAAAATCCTGTCGTATAAAAGCATACCAGCTATAACTCTGGTACAGGTATAGCCTTTCATAAAAATCAGTAATGATTTCAGGATCGGAAGGAAGGTTGCTTTTAAAGAATTCCTTTATCCCTTTTTCATCTTCTTCATTGCGTGCATGACCATTTTTTACATACCACCGGTATAAAAGCAAAGCAAGATTTGAAAGCCTTGTAACCCGGTCGATATGGCTGCTGATAGCCGAGGCTTCCATTGCCATTAACTCTGTTTTTTCAAGCGTACTGCGGGTTATATGAAGTGTTTCAATTTTTTTCTCTAAGGAAATAACCTGGGCCAGAAAATTAAATTTGTGGTTGGCCTTTGCTGTTTCTTTTGCTTTTTCCAGAATTTTAAGGCTTTGCAATTTTAATCCTTTATTGTATAGAAGCCGGGCATAATCAAGCTGCTCGCTAAGCTGAAGGTCTATATTTTCCGCATTCTTCACTAACCGCAGACTTGCCAGCAACTGCTTATATAAATGCGTTTTTAAATTTGCTAATTGAGGCTTGGTGACTGCCGGCAGTCTTTTGAGTAAAAGTTTTTCATCATAATCGGGCATTTTATCAAGCGCATCAAAAAGCTGTATAATTTTCAGGTCTTCTTTTGCTGAACTTCTTTTGATATAAAGTTTAAAATGCCTTTTCTCGGCCTTTTCGAGAGATCGGATCAACTGAAATAAAGCATCTGTAAACCTGTTGGACATCATAAAAAAAATCTCCTGAAAGTTAATGCCATAAAGGATTTTAAAGTATTAAACACGTTTTGGCATCAGTAAATAGCAAACAATTTAATTCTAAAACGATAAATCCCCTTACTACATTTATTGCAGAAAGGGAATTAATCATACAGCAGGCAATCGTTAGGAGCAATAGTTAAAGGCACAAACAAAGCAGAAGTTGGCAAACTCTGCTATAAAAAAAAGAATTTTCAAAGATTTTCATATGGCAAGCAATCGTTAGAGGCCAGTCCGTTTCTACGGAAGGGCTTTTTTTATTTCGGTCGCCAAGATAGTGCTTTAATTTATTCTACATTATTTTTTTGCTAATTTTTAGAACATTTTAATTGCAACCATTTTTATTGGGTAACCAATCTTCCAAAATATTTTCTCCTGGCTTTATTCCCTGAAAGCATATTTGTGTACAATAAATTATAAAATAACCTCTTCCTTCAAGATAACTTAAACCTTAAAAAGCTGTTGGGCATCATTAAAAATTTGTGCTGTAATTCAATGCCACAAAGGGTTTTAAAGTATTGAACCGGTTTTTAGCATCATCAAACAAGATATATTTTAAATAGAAGCCAATGAAAGCGCTTGCTACATTTGTGTTGCAAATGAAAGATTCATACAGCAGGCAATCGTTAAGGAGCAATAGTTAAAGGCACAAAAGAAATAAAGTTGATTGGGTTAATTAAGTAAAAAAGAATTTTCAAAGATTTTCATATGGCAAGCAATCGTTAGAGGCCAGTCCGTTTCCACGGAAGGGCTTTTTTTATTTTCTGCCGTAAGGTAATTTATATTGTTGCTCCCGGTGTTTCTTTTATCGTGTATTTTTTTCGGCTGCCACACAAATAAAATCAAAACTTTTTTTTCAGAAATATTTTTATTGGCCAGGCAGAAATACTTCTATGAAGCTTTACTTGCATCGCACTCTTGTACTGTTAGAATGGCTATGGGCTTTTGGCTGCACGCTGCAAGCTCTTGTTTTATGCATGAAGCTTACGGCTTGCAGCCGTGAGCTGAATATTGTTCAGAACGCACAAGTGTGCGACGCAAGGAACGATGCTCAATGAACTTCTGTCCGGTTCATAAAATTCTCCTTACTGCAAAAGATTATTAAAGAAGGCTCTGCTGTTTTCTTACTAATTTCAATGCATGTTCGGCTCGAAGAAATCGTATTCTATTTTATTGATTGTATGGTTGGTTATACAGTTTGGCTTGCTGCTGCACAATGGTATTGTTACCAATGGCGAAGCAATTCCTTATATACATGAGGCGGATTATTTTATAGCAAATGCAACATTTACTTCGGCAAAATTTATTTTTTACAGTGTATATATTTTGCTGCTTGCCTTGTTTCAACAAACCGGCATACAGTCAATTGGGGTTTATGTTGTGCAGGCTGCACTTAACCTGTATGCGATGCACTGCTTTTTTAAACTTACCAACCGGGTTACAAAAAATAATACAACGGCTTTCTTTGCAACAGCGTTATTAATTGTATGTATTCCCTGGCAGGACTGGACAACTTACCTGTACACAGAGTCTGTGTTCTGCAGCATCGTAATTATATTTTCGTACAGCCTTTTTCACTTAAAGCGCAAAAGCAAAACCTTGTTTGCTTTTGTGCTGATTTTATTATTGCTGTTGCTTTTCTCAAGGCCTACAGGGCTTTTGTTTATTCCTGTTACGGCATTGCTTTTTGTTTACAGGTGGATTAAAAAAGGGAAAATATTGCCAGCATCGGTAACTGTTTTGATTGCTGTTTTTTTGTTTATAACCCTTGTAAATTATGCCATGCAGGGTGGGGGCGAATTCGATTTTATGAAACCATTCAGGGATGAAAACATACTTTGTTATTTGCCCACACAAACAACTTCTGCAATTGCCACCATACCAAAAGAGGGCAACTCATTGCAGGGGTTATTATTCTATATAATGCACAACCCATCGGCTTTTATGCGCCTCGCTCTTTTAAAGTTTCAATCATATTGGGGATTAACACGTAGCTATTACAGCAGCCTGCATAACCAGCTTTTGATGTGTTTTTTTTACCCGTTATATTTTTTTGCATTCATTGGGTTGCTTAGGTTTTGGCGAAGCAATGGTGCATTTACTTTATATGCATCTGCCATTATTTTTTTCTTCACCTTAAGCGTACTCTTAACCTGCGATGACTGGAGCAACCGCTTCATCATGCCCGTGTTACCCTTTGTTATTCTCCTTGGAACAAACGGGATAATTATAATTATAAACAGACTGAAAAGCAACAACGCTAAAAATTAATTTTTTACTCTTCCAAAATAGAGGAGCCTTTTTTCATGGCCGTTCTGTATAAAATTATTCCCAGTGTAACAAAG
>JANXWM010000763.1 GCA_025351145.1 Chitinophagaceae bacterium | reverse complement strand
TCCTCAACACTGTTCGGTTCAAAGTCCCGCAGGTATTCTTCTGGTATTAATATCTTTAATACCTCTTCATTAAATGATAATTGTTTCTTGTTCGGCATTACGCTAAGTTACTCTTAGCACCTCAAAGTATTAATTAGCCCTGGGCAAGGTTAAAACTAAAAGTGCCGCCTGTTTTCCATACTTTTGATAATGTATCGTTAGGATCTTTCGAAATTGTTTTACCAGCTTCAGTTTTAAGGTTTGTGATTGTTGCATCTTGGGCTAAAAGCGATGAAACTCCAAAAAAAATTCCTGTAAAAACTAATACGCTTTTCATATAAGTGTCTTTTTATAATAAAATTGAAACAAAATAAGGAAACAATATTAAAAAAATAATTATTTAAAAAAAGTCATTAAAGTATTATCAAAATAAAAAAGCCACTGAATTGATCAGTGGCTTAAAGCTGTAGGGGTAGGATTCGAACCTACACGGGGAAGTTAGCTTAGGCACAAAGTCTGGTGGTCAACCCCGGTCGGCCGAACGGATGTTTTGGTCGACTCTATGCTTAGTTTTTACTTTGATCCCCACCCCCGAGACGAGAGGGTATGTCTGCCGAAAGTTTCATCACCCCACATTTTAAAATCTTTCCCTTTTGGAAAATGCAATATTAAAGAATACATCAATTCTTTACAAATATTCGAACAAAAAAAATAAAAATATAGAAATTATTTAATATTTTGCAAATAATAAAGAAATAAATCTAAAAAAACATTATAAAAATGAGTTACAAATTAAATTTAGACAAACTCGATTTTCAGATAATTCAGGAAATGATGGAGAACGCAGAAATATCTTATGCTGACCTTGGTAAAAAACTTTTTGTTTCTGGAGGCACTATACATGTTCGTATAAAAAAACTGGAAGAGTGCGGCGTAGTAAAAGGGACAAGGCTTACGGTTGACTTAAAATCGCTTGGTTATGATGTAATTGCTTTTATTGGTATTTTTCTTGAAAAAAGTTCACTTTACGATACTGTGGCTAAAGAATTACGTAAGATACCCGAAATAGTTAGACTAAATTATACTACCGGCAATTACAGCATGTTTGCAGAAGTTGTTTGTAAAGACATCAAGCAGCTCCGCTTTGTTTTGCATGATGAGTTGCAAAAAATAAAAGGCATTGAACGCACCGAAACATTTATATCACTCGACGAAAGCCTCAACAGAAATGTGGTAGTGGTGGGCGAATAATATTTTAAGCGCATTTATAACCAGTTTAAAAATCGCAATGCAGGTACCGGCATCAGTTTTCATGGCAGCGTCCCTTGCGTCGCAATCCTTTCATCGTTCATATCAATGGGCGTCTCAGTATCCTGCGCAGGTTTCGTAATAAAATTTCAAACATTTTAAACAATAAAAAAGCTTGAGGTTTTATTGTGCAAGTTTAAGACTTACACACTTAATTGGATGGTACCAAATATTCAATTAAACGATTTGTCTATTGGAAAATATCAAAATCAGCTTGCTGAAATGGTAGATTTTGGATGTTTAAAGCTCAGTAATAATCTGAACGTACAAGTGTGCGACGCAAGGGACGCTGCCATGAAATACTAAAGCCGGGTATCAAAAAAACATTAACTGTAAATACGCTCTACGGCATCTTTATATTTTTCCATAATAATTTTACGCTTAAGGCTCATTTTGGGGGTCATTTCCCCGCTTTCTATACTCCATTCGCGGGGTAACAATTCGAATTTTTTTATTTGCTCTACATGGTTAATACCAGCATTCATTTCTTCCACAATTTTTTTATACATACCGAGTACTTTTGGGTGGTGTATTGCATCTTCAATTGTAAGATTGCCAAGCCCCTGTTCTTTAACCCATATATTTAGATTGGCAAAAGAAGGAACAATAAGTGCCCCAACAAATTTGCGTTCTGCACCTACAACAATTACCTGTTCAATAAACAGGTTTGCTTTTAGTTTGTTTTCTATGGGCTGAGGGGCAACATATTTTCCGCCGCTGGTTTTAAAAAGCTCTTTTTTACGATCGGTTATTTTAATACAGTTTCCGTCCCACACACCAACATCCCCTGTAAGCAGCCAGCCATTAACAATGGTTTCTGCTGTTAGATCAGGGCGTTTGTAATAGCCTTTCATTATGCTGGGGCCTTTTACCATAATTTCCCCATCATCAGCAAGTTTTACTTCGAGGCCAACAATGGGTGGGCCAACTGTACCTATCTTCAAAGTACCGGGTGGCTGCTGGTTTACACAGATTACAGGGCTGTTTTCAGTAGGCCCGTAACCCTCATAAACCGGAATTTTAGCAGCATTAAAAATGCGCAGGAGTTTTTCCTGGCAGGCTGCACCTCCGGTTATAATACATTTCACATTGCCGCCAAGCGCTTCGCGCCATTTAGGGAAAACAAGTTTATTTGCTATAGCTAACTGAATATTATACAGCACACCCCCACTAACATTATTGTCGTATTTTTCTGCAATGCTTACACTCCTGAAAAATAACTTTCTTTTAATACCTGTGAGTTCATTACCCTTTACCATAATACGTTCAAAAACTTTTTCGAGCAGGCGGGGTACTGTTGTAAAGAGGTCTGGTTTTACTTCCCGCATATTATCGCCAAGTGTATCAAGGCTTTCAGCATAATAAATCGCAATACCGCTAAACAGATATATATAGCTTACATTTTTTTCAAAAATATGATTGAGTGGCAGAAAACTAAGTGCTTTAAAGTGGGGCGCATCTGGAAAAGGAAAACTTTCTTTGCCAGCCATAATATTGGTCACTATATTTTTATGGGTAAGCATTACACCTTTGGGTGTACCGGTGGTGCCCGATGTATAAATAATCGTGGCAACCTGCTCTTCACTAATAGAAGATTTTACCTTTTCCAGTTCCAGCGAATCAGTTTGATTGGCAAGTTCGGTTATTTGCGACCAGTGGTCTATGCTTTTTATCCTGTCGAAAGAATAAATGTTTTTCAATGAAGGCACATACATACTGATGCCTTGTATCTTTTCAAGCAGTTCGTTATTGCTTACGAAAATATATTTTACCTGTGCATCATTTAAAATAAACTGTAATTCATTGGGGTTTGTAGTAGGATAAATAGGTATAAGTACAGCACCAGTTTGCTGTACGGCCATATCCGTAATAAGCCACTCGGGCCTGTTATTGCTTACAATGGCAATTTTATCTGCACCCTCATCGCTCATATCATTACCGCTAACACCCAAATGGAGCAAGCCGGCACTAAACTTGTTCACAATATCTTTAACCTGGGTAGTAGTATAAATATTCCAGGCTCCATTTTCTTTAGCCGCGAGCATATCTTTATTACCGAATTTTTCAATTTGGCAGTCAAGACAATCAAATAATCTTGAAGGCTTAATCATATAATGCAATCGTTGTAATTACTAAAACAATCTTCAAATATAACGGCAGATCAGCAGCATGCACCAGCACCATTTATTTTTTTGAATTTTTTATTCCTGCTGCCCTATTTTCTTATTAGGCCCCCGGTAGGCTTCAAAGTATTTAAATACCATTCCAATCCCCCACCCCAGCATTATCCAGGCAGGCCAGGGGTTTTCAGTAAAGCCGGTTTTACGCCCGTCTGTAAACCACCATGCCACCCACAAAATGCCATTAACAACAAAATAAGCATACAGGTATTTTATAAAATCCAATCTTTTTTGTGCAATGTTCCTGGCCAGTTCATCTTTGTCTGTATCGTTAGCCATAGCTTTTATTATATTTCGTAAGATAGAAATATTGAGTGAAATAAAAAACTACCATTGCAAGGCGATATTTTATCAAATCCTGCCATTGCGTTTTATTCAATTTTTTACCACCCAGTAAGTAAACAGCCATTGTAATACCAGCTAATATTTTCATAGCACCGTCCCTTGCGTCGCAAGCACTTCATCACCCCATCAATTATCAGCTCCAGCATTAAGTGCCAACTGCTTTAGTTAATCCGGTACCCGCTTATTTATCTGCCCGGTACAATTAAAAATTAGGTTTAAAGATCATTTTAACGCAGTATAGTTTCTTACGCCACACAGGTTTATTTTTACTTACCAGCAAATCGTTGAAATGTTTAAAAAAGAAAATACTGCGCTTCAAACTCCAGCCTTTATGAAAATATCTAATTACACCTGCTAATATTTGTTTGGTCTGTTCATTTTTTATATGCGCAGTTGACAAGGCTTTTAATTCTTCCAGTTTAAGATCAAAGAGCCCCTGACTGGTCAGCTTTTTCTTATTATTTTTCGATTTATCAGTACCCATTGTGTTACGCTCATGCTGGCGGTATTTTACCAGCACTTTATCAACAAATTTTATCCCATTGTTGCCACCTGCATTGTAGCTAATCCATAAATCAAAATAAAGTTCTTTTGGAAAAGGGAGAATCATTTTTAAAAATACTGCCTTAGCCAGAATTGCATGACCTGGAACTGTATTGGACAATAAAAATGGTGCTCCGGAATAATAGTTTTGCATTGTCATAATAGCTTTAAAATCCTTCCCTAAGCTATTACCGGCTGCATCTACCAATTCAGAATTGGCATACACTGCATCGTGATCACCAATTTCATTTACAAGCGTTTCAATTTTATTGGGCGTCCAAATATCATCCTGATCGCAAAAAGCTATAAATGCCCCCTTACTTTCTGTAACTGCACGTTCAAACGTTTTGGTAACACCTTTATTCTGTTCATTTACAAAAAGAAAAATAAAAGAATAACTGGCCTGGTACTTTTTAATGATGTTGACTGTATTGTCTTTAGAGCAATCATCTGTAATTACAATCTCTATATTGGTATAAGTTTGGCTGATAATTGAATCCAATTGTTCGCCAATGTATTTTTCGCCATTATAGCTTGCCATTGCAATTGATACCAGTAAATTATTTTCTGTCATTATAAAAGATAATTAAACTTAAAAAAACAGTTTAAATCAAACATCTACCTAAAAAATATTCAATGGCTTGCTTTATAAACTTTATCGGCAATTTTCTTTCATTGGCGAAGATATTTGATGTTTATGACCCAGCTTCCACCATGAACCAAAAGCTCAATAATATTCAGAACGTACAAGTGTGCGACGCAACAAAGCCTCATGCCAGTTCTATTGTTCGGTCCCAAAAAAATAGGCTGTAAAATTTATTCGACGTTTTTATTTATCTCCCGACTGACATTAAGTCTTTTCTGCTGAACAAACTGCCCGATGGTGCATTATTTGTTAAGTGTAATATTTCCATTTAATTTCAGCACTCGTTTACAGTTGTTGTTCAAATAAATTTAATATGAAAATTCTTTTACATTATTTAAAGCCATACAAATGGCTGGTATTTCTTGCCCTGTTACTGGCCGCTATTAACCAGTCTTTTTCTATGCTCGATCCTTATTTCTTTGGAAAGCTTTTCGATAAATACATTACCCATCCGCACGAAATTGGATCTTTTGATGCACACAAGAACTTTATTAAAACTGCCGACAGAAGTGAAACGGATTATATATGGGGCGTTCTTGGGTTCCTTGGAATTTTGATTGGCGTGGCAATGGTGTCAAGAATCGCGAAGGCCTTCCAGGATTATTTCAGCAATGTGATCATTCAAAAATTTGGTGCAAAAATTTTTACCGATGGCCTGCAGCATTCCATGAAACTGCCTTACCAGGACTTTGAAGACCAACGCAGCGGTGAAACACTTTCTATACTTTCAAAAGTGCGAAGCGATACAGAAAGGTTCATTATCTCTTTTATCAACGTGCTCTTTGGTATAATTGTGGGCGTGGTATTTATTACGGTGTATTCGTTTAACCTGCACTGGAGCATTATGCCCATTTATGTAGTTGGAATTATTACGCTTTCTTTACTCACAGGTTTTCTAAGCAAAAAAATAAAAGTAATACAGAAGACCATAGTAAAAGAAACTACATCGCTGGCGGGCTCTACTACAGAGTCGCTCAGGAATATAGAACTCGTAAAAAGCCTTGGCCTTACCACGCAGGAAATAAGCCGCCTTAATAAAAACACCTACAAAATTTTAGGGCTTGAATTAAGAAAAGTAAAAAGCCTGCGCACCCTCAGTTTTATACAGGGCACATTCGTAAACTTTTTACGGCAGGTAATTATGTTTACGTTGCTATGGCTGGTATTCAAAGGCCAGCTTACTTCCGGTGAAGTAATGACTCTTACATTCTATTCCTTCTTCATCTTTGGCCCGCTGCAGGAAATTGGCAACATCATTCTTGCCTACCGCGAAGCTGAGGCTTCGTTAAACAACTTTCATAACCTGATGCAAAAAACAGTTGAGCCCAAACCGGTAGCACCAAAAAAAGTAGGCGATATACAGGAACTTGAATTCACCAATGTTTCTTTCAAACATCAAACCGCGCAGTTTAAGGCGCTCGATAATATCAGCTTCGATTTAAAAAATAGCGAAACCATTGCATTCGTTGGCCCGTCTGGTTCAGGTAAAAGCACGTTGGTAAAATTGCTGGTGGGTTTATACAGGCAGCAAACAGGAACCATTAAATACAATAACATCGATGCAGCCGATATAGACTTTGATGAACTGCGTTCTCAAATAGGTTTTGTAACGCAGGATACCCAGCTATTTGCCGGCACCATTAAAGAAAATCTTTTGTTTGTAAACCCTGCAGCCACAGAAGAAGAATTGCTCGATGTGCTGCACAAAGCAAGCTGCGAAGGCCTTTTAGACCGGGCAGAAAAAGGTATTGAAACCATGATCGGCGAAGGCGGCCTAAAACTAAGCGGTGGCGAAAAGCAAAGAATAAGCATTGCACGCAGCCTCTTGCGCCGCCCACGTTTACTTATTTTCGACGAAGCCACATCCGCACTTGATTCAATAACGGAGGAAGAAATTACTTCAACCATAAAAGAAATCTCTGCACAAAAAGAGCAGATCACCGTGCTCATTGCACACCGCCTCAGCACCATCATGCACGCAGATACGATTTATGTTTTAGAAAAAGGACAGGTAATTGAAACCGGCAGCCACCAGCAGCTTATTGCAGAAAAGGGTTTATACTACGCCATGTGGCGGCAGCAAATTGGCGAAAGAAAATATGCTGCAGCAATGGCATAAACGTTTCCTTTTAAAAAGACAAAATACAAAAAGCCATTCGGGACCGAGCTGTGATATTTTATGGCATCGGCTCTTGCGTCGCACTCTTG
>JANXWM010000761.1 GCA_025351145.1 Chitinophagaceae bacterium | reverse complement strand
CAAGAGTGCGACGCAAGGAACGGTGATAGCAGTATTACTGTTTGGTCAATAATTGTATTACTGCTGTTCTGTATTAGCAACCTTATGAAAATGGAATTCGTTTTCGCGTATTTCCTTTTTTGCTTTACTGTGTTCTTCCATTGCACGCAGTTCTATTCTTCTTATTTTACCGCTGATAGTTTTGGGCAACTCCTGCACAAACTCAATAATGCGCGGCATTTTATACGGTGCCATTTTGATGCGGCAGTAGTTGAAAATTTTTACAGCAAGTTCTTGTGTTGGCAGGTTTTGATTGCTTAAAACAATAAACGCTTTTACCTCCTGCCCCTTTGCAGCGTGCGGGCTGCCAACCACTGCAGACTCTAACACTTCCTCTATTTCGAGCAACACGCTTTCCACTTCAAAAGGCCCGATACGGTAATCGGAGGATTTAATTACATCGTCGCTGCGGCCCACAAACCATATGTATCCGTCTTCGTCTTTATACGCTTTATCGCCGGTGTAATACAGCCCATGTTTAAACACTTCTTTTTGCCGTTCGGGTTCGCCAATATATTCATGAAATATACCATTGAACTTTTCTTTATGCATGCGCACAGCAATTTGTCCTTCTTCATGCAAAGGCATTTCGTTGCCATCTTCATCTGCAATTACAATGTGGTACAGAAAACCGGGCTTACCCATAGAGCCGGGTTTTATTTTATACGCAGGCAGGTTGTACACCATGCAGGTACTTTCTGTTTGGCCGTAGCCATCGCGTATGGTTATGCCGGTTCCATTGCGCCATGCTTCAATCACTTCGGGGTTAAGCGGTTCGCCTGCACTAACACATTCACGAAAAGAGAAATGATAATTTTTAAGCGGTTCCTGTATCAGCATGCGCAATACGGTAGGCGGGGCGCACAGAGTAGTAACCTTATACTGTTCCATTATGCGCAATTGCTGTGCAGCATTGAAGCGCCCCTGTTGCCTGTAAATAAAAATACTAGCCCCCATATTAAGCGGAGCAAAAAAACAACTCCATGCAAATTTTGCCCAGCCCGGTTGCGAAATATTATAATGCTTATCACCCGGCTTCAACCCTATCCACGATGCTGTAGTTAAATGCCCCAAAGGGTAACTGCTGTGTGTATGAGCCACCACTTTAGGCAGGCCGGTAGTGCCAGAGGTAAAGAACCAGAATAAAATATCAGCGGCATTTGTGTCGGCTGCAACAGCCTGTGTGCTTTCCTTTTCTATAACAGAAAGATGTTGCCAGCCTTCACGGTTTTCGTCCAATATAATTTTTACGGGAATTTCTTTTCCGTATAATTCAAGCGCCTGTTCTATTTTACCGGCATTATCATTATCAGCAATAACAACCGTTGCTGCCGACCGTTGAAGGCGATAGACAATATCATCTACACTCATAATGCCGGCAACGGGAATCATGATAAAGCCGCCTTTTATGATGCTTAAATAACTAAGCCATAAACCTGCATACAGGCCGCACATTACAAATATTTTATCGCCTTGCTGTATGCCATTGCCGCGTAAAAAATTCAATAACTGATTGGCTTTATGCAAGCCGGCTTCGTAAGTGTAAGCTTCTCTGTAACCTTCATCAGCAAACAGTTCCAGCATATTAGCCTGCGCTCGGTCGTTTACATGGATAGCTTCAAACACATCCCTTACCCAATTGAATTTTGCAGGAACCTGAAGGGGAGGAAGATCATGGTATTTATAATGCTCAATTGCATCAATAATATTGCGGATGGCTGTAACTGGCATATCAATCGTTTTTGAATATGGTTCTAAGTTACAGGTAGATTTTTATTTTGAACCAGGCAAAAGAATAAATATGAAGCATTCTTGCGTCGCACTCTTGTACGTGCGGATACTTTATTCAGCTTTTATCGAATCGAATAAAAGAACAGCCACACAATCTAATTTGTGCCATTCATTTTATTAACCCATAAAAACAATCAATAAAAATTAAAGTATCCGCTGTAAAGCAACATGGCGTAATAAAGAGGCTGAATTTGTGCAGTTTGTTTTTTGCAGCATTTTTTTCCTGTGGTTGTTTACCGTGTTTATGCTGATCATCAGTTTTTCAGCAACCTGCTTGCTGCTAAACCCTTCGCTGATCCATTTCAAGACTTCCATTTCACGTCTTGAAATCATTTTCTCTTCGGGGTCGTGATAAAAATGCTGCTCGTGAATTATTTCTTTGGGGTTTTGGGTTTGGTCGTTGTTTACATGTTCTATCCTGTGCACCATCTGCCGGCCATTGCTGCACATAGTAATGTCAGTTAAATAGCCTATTGCGCCAACCAGCTTATTTTCGGGCGAAAGCAGGTAAGAAAACCTTTGAAGAATGGTAGAATATTTTCCCTCTTTATTCTTCAGCCTGTAGCTGTGGCTAAAAATATAATTGTACATTTCTTCCGGGTTAATTTCCTGGAGCACTTTGAAATTTTCAATGAAAATTTCCCCGTTTATTTTTTCAAAATCATCTTCATGTATTTTTTCCAGAAACGACTCCAGCCCTGCCTCAGTAAAATACTTCGATGAATAACCGGTTATGGATTTACAGCTTTTGTGCGCAAATACAAAACCCTTTCTTGAAAAATCGCTCAGTAAAACTACCGGGGCAAGGGGTGAATTGAGGTTTATATTACCAAAAACGCTGTTGATGATAGACACAGGATTATCCATCAATTCCGAACCGGATCCTTGGCTGGCTACATCAAGATAATTCAGATAAGAATTAGATAAATGATTTTGCTCCATAAACAAAAATACTTGCAATAAATATAGCCATAAATGGCTATTGTCACGTAATTCACATATAATTAATTTTACAATTCTTTAAAGGCCGATTTGCATTACCTGTGGAAAACACCCACGTTCTGGAAATGCGTCAATAACCCTTTTTCAACCATAATTGCTTTAAAAACAGGTTTGCTGAAACGATCCGGGGCAATAAAATGCCCCTTTTTTATTTATATGCTCTGCAACTTCTATCGGGTGCATTTAAAATTGTTGCTACAGGTTTTTATTGCCGCACAATGACCAGAACCTTCAAGTGTGCGACGCAACAGGCTATCCCATGAAATACAAAAGCCTGGTTCACAAAAAAATACTGCGACAATTTTAAATGCACCCCTTCTATCTTTAATAATTCGCAGTATCCGGGGTATCTTTATCATCAATGCGCCGCTCACTTCTTATAAATAGTCACAAATGAAAAAAAATATTTTACAGCCTGCTGCAATTGCGTTTTTTTATTTTTTATTTTCAATCTTACAGGTTCAGGCACAATCACTAAACACTTCCCCGGTTCGAATTGCCGTGGCCCGCATTACGCATGATCATGTTGGCTGGATATTAAGCCGCAACAAACCCGATGCAATACTTGTTGGTATCTACGAGCCCGACAATGAACTCGCACAACGCTTTTCGAAGAAATATGGCTTAAATATCAACCTCTTTTACAGCGACCTCAACAAAATGCTCGATGCCGTAAAACCGGAAGCCGTAGTGGCTTTTGGCTCCATTTACGAGCACATGGCGGTAGTTGAAGCGTGTGCACCCAGGCATATTGACGTAATGGTTGAAAAACCATTAGCCACGTCTTTTGAGCAGGCATCAAAAATGGAAGCACTCGTAAAAAAGTATGGCATTAAACTCCTCACTAATTTCGAAACTTCCTGGTATCCCACAACCGTAAAAACATACGAACTTACCAACGACAGCAACTATATTGGCAACATAAAAAAGGTAGTAATTCACGACGGCCACCAGGGGCCAAAAGAAATCGGCGTTAGTCCGCAGTTCTTTAACTGGCTCACTGATCCCGTTCAAAACGGTGGCGGCGCTATTGTTGATTTTGGATGTTATGGTGCTAACCTTATGACTTACCTGATGCATGGCGAACAACCCGTTTCCGTAACTGCTGTTACCCAACATTTCAAGCCTGAAATTTATCCTAAGGTAGATGATGAAGCCACGATTATTTTAAGTTACCCCAAAGCCCAGTGCATCATCCAGGCTTCATGGAACTGGCCTTTCGGCAGAAAGGATATGGAGGTTTACGGCGATAAAGGTTACATCATCTCAGTCAACAATACTTCCATGCGCTTAAGGGCGCAGCCTGATTCTGTTGAGCACAGCCGCCAGGTAATTGCTGCAGATGTGCCTGTTTATACCGATCCCTTTTCTTACCTCGCCGATGTTATCCGCAACAAAATAAAAGTGCCGGAGAATGGCGTATATGCTTTGCAAACCAATCTCACAGTTGTGCGAATTTTGGATGCAGCCAGGGAGTCAGCCAAAACCGGCAAAACGGTCTTTTTAAAAAAGTAATTTTTTAATACATATTTTGAACCAGGCATTGGTATATGTATTGGGCTTTGGTTGCGTCGCACTCTTGTACGGTTAGATTGTATATGGAGCTTTTACCTAAGCGTAAATAAACAGCCTCTAAAGCCAGTATCAGCCATCACTTTCAATAGAGCTATGTTTGCAGCTTTATCAGCATTTCAATCAATCATTTTTTAGTATGCCATTTTCAAAACTTGGATTATCTGCGCCACTGCTAAAAGCCCTGGCAAAACAAGGTTACACAAAAGTTTATCCCGTGCAGGAAGCAGCCATTCCTGCCATTCTTAGTGGTAAAGATATTCTTGGTATTGCCAAAACAGGGTCGGGCAAAACGCTGAGCTACGTATTGCCCATTCTGCAGCACTTTCGTTACAAACCAATGGCCGAAAACAGGCATATTAAAACGCTTGTATTAGTTCCCACAAGAGAACTCGCGGTTCAGGTGGGCGAAGTGTTTAAATCATTTGCAGATAACCTGCCACGAACGGTAAAATCAATGGCTGTATTTGGTGGCGTTTCTATCAATCCTCAAATGATAGAATTGCAGGGTGTGGGAATACTTGTTGCCACACCCGGCCGTTTGCTTGACCTTGTTTCTGTAAAAGCTTTACATCTTTCTTCTGTTGATACACTTGTGCTGGATGAAGC
>JANXWM010000730.1 GCA_025351145.1 Chitinophagaceae bacterium | reverse complement strand
CAAAAAAAATTGGATGTCTTTTAGTCCCCCTTTAGGGGTGGAGGGGCATACCCCCTTTAGGGGCGGAGGGATATCACTTTTCCATTCTTCCATTGAATAATCGACGAAGGTGCCGCTTTCGAAACATCATCCTGCCGGTATTTCACCACATACTCAACGCCTTTAATAATTGCATCATTAATCTCTGTAAATAAAGCTGGCGAAGGATCGCCGCTAATATTTGCAGATGTACTCACAATCGGTTTCCTAAACCGTTTTATCAGGTGCCTGCAAAATTCATCATTGCAAATACGCATGGCAACAGAGCCATCATCTGCCAGCACATTTTCTGCAAGTCCTAATGCATGCTCATAAATAACTGTAGTAGGTTTAGTAGTTTGCTGCAGGTAATCAAACACGGCAAGGTCAGGGCCAGCTACATGCTGCAGCACATCTCTTTCCGAAGCTACGAGCACCACAAAACTTTTTGCAGAAGGCCGTTGTTTTAAAGCTATAATTTTTTCAACCGCAGCTTCATTTGTTGCATCGCAGCCAATGCCCCAAATAGTGTCTGTGGGGTAAAGTATAATGCCGCCGCTGCGCAGTACTTCAAGGCAGTTTTCAATATCATTCGAAAAATCAATCATCCATTTAAATTTTTATAAACATCCATCACACTCGCAGCACATTTATCCGGAGTAAAATTTTGTGCATGCTGCCAGCCTTTTGTAATCAACTCATTTCTTAAATTATCATCGGTTGCAATACGCAACATGGCATCCGCCAACTGTTCAGCATTCATTGGGTCAACATATAAAGCGCCCTCTCCCCCAGCCTCCGGCAAACATGAAACATTACTTGTTATCACAGGTATTTTACTCCACAATGCTTCCAGCACAGGAATACCAAAGCCTTCAAATATGGAAGGATAAATGATACACAAAGCCTGCTGATAAATTGCCGGAAAATCAACCGAAGAATCAAAAGAATAGCTTTCAGAAAGAAAGATTATTTTATCACTTAATCCATGAGAATTAATAAATTCTTTTACTTCATTTTTATACTTCCCGCCATCGCCAATTACAACAAGCGGTATATCGAGTTTATCTTTTAAATGCAGAATTGCTTTACAAATAGTGAGCAAATTTTTTCTTTCAATGACGGAACCAACAGAAAGAAAAAAAAATTCCGGCAGGTTATATTTATTTCTAATCTGCAGCTTTTCTGTTTCATTTACTTCAACTGCAAAAGATGCATCACAGCTTTGGTAGCAAACAACAATTTTCTTCTCAGGTATTTTATAAAATTGAATAATATCTTCTTTTGTTTGTTTGCTTATGGCAATGATCTTATCTGCATGTGTACAGGCATTTCTGAATTTTCTCCTGTATATCAACACATCTAGTGGGTTGTATTGTTCTGGATATCGTTCAAAAATGAGGTCGTGGATGGTTACCACTGATTTTATTCCGGTCTTTTCTATGCCAACAGGTATTTCATTGCTGAGGCCGTGATAGAGATCAATATTCAGTTGCTTTAAATCTTTCTTTACCCAACTGCTGCGCCATAAAGATTTTAAAACGGTGGATGGAAATTGCTGCGGTGTAACAGCATGCACATTTTGCAAGGCCTCAATATTAAACCGGTTAGTGATTTTGGGTGTACACAAAAAATATTCATGCTCAGGATAACATTCAGCCAAAGAGCTGATGAGGGTTCTGCTGTAATGCCCTAACCCTGTGCTGTTGCTGTATGCCCGCTTTGCGTCGAATGCAATATTCATGTGTTGATGTGCAAATGAGTAGATGTGCAAATGTGCAGATTAAAAAGGAAAAAAACCGATGTGCAGATGAGTAGATGTGCAAATGTGCAGATTAAAAAAGTTGGGGGCTGTTGAAAGTTCCCAAATGTTATGCAGTAGAAGTGTGCGACGCAAGGAACGATGCTATGAAATACTTTAGCCCGGTTCAAAATAAAATGTATTGGTTACCTGATCATTTGCACATACGCACATTCTCACATCCGCACATTCTTCTTTATGTTTGCAAAAAAATAACAATGGAACTGCAGAAACTTATTTCAGAAGCCTGGGCAGACAGGGAACTTTTAAAAAATATTACCTACAGCGATACGGTAAGGGCCGTAATTGAAGATGTGGATAAGGGAAGGTTGAGAACTGCATCGCCAACAGAAAATGGCTGGGTGGTAAATGAGTGGGTAAAGCAGGCGATACTGATGTATTTTGGTATTCAGCAAATGCAGACATGGAGCCTTGCACCTTTTGAGTTTTACGATAAAATGCTGTTGAAAAGCAACTATAAAGAACTGGGTGTGCGTGCAGTGCCGCATGCAGTTGCACGCTATGGCGCTTACATTGCAAAGAATGTGGTACTGATGCCAAGCTATGTAAATATTGGCGCTTATGTAGATGAAGGCACTATGGTGGACACATGGGCAACCGTAGGCAGTTGTGCACAAATTGGCAAAGGCGTACACCTGAGCGGTGGCGTGGGTATTGGCGGTGTGCTGGAACCATTGCAGGCCTCACCGGTGATAATTGAAGATGGTTGTTTTATAGGCAGCCGCTGCATTGTTGTAGAAGGTGTGCGGGTAGAAAAAGAAGCTGTGCTTGGTGCCAATGTGGTACTTACGCAATCAACAAAAATTATTGATGTAAGCGGCCCGGCCCCGGTAGAATACAGGGGATATGTGCCTGCAAGAAGTGTGGTAATCCCGGGCACTTATAATAAAGATTTTCCGGCAGGTTCTTTTGGTGTTAGCTGTGCCCTTATTATTGGTAAACGCAAGCCAAGTACCGATTTGAAAACAAGTTTAAATGATGCACTGAGGGATTTTAATGTGAGTGTATAAAACCTCTCTCCCTAAAAGCGAGGTTTTATACAGCCCGCCTGTGATTAAAACTGGACCATTCATTGAAAAAAGAAGATAATAAAAGTGTTATTCCTGTTGCTGGCTTTATCATCACATTTATTGGTGCCGTTTTATTTTCTACCAAAGCGATCATTGTAAAAAAAGCATTCGCAGACCTTGCAGTACCAGCCTTAACATTGCTGGCCCTGCGCATGCTTTTTTCTCTTCCATTTTATCTTGTGGCTGCTGCTTTTAACAGCCGCAAAAAAACAAATACAAGTTTTACCAAACGTGAGTGGTTTTATGTTTGCGCAACCGGCTTGCTGGGCTATTATGTAAGCAGCCTGTTAGATTTTATGGGGCTGCAATATGTATCGGCAGGTATTGAAAGGCTGATCTTATTTTTATACCCAACCTTCGCCGTACTCATCAATGCTTACTGGTTTAAACAGCATATTACCAAAAGTCAGAAGGCAGCTTTACTGCTTGCATACGCAGGTATAGCTATCGCTTATTTTGGCGAATTTAAACTTGATACCGGCAACCCCAATTTTTTCTGGGGCAGTTTCCTGGTGTTTGTTTGCGCCGTTACGTATTCCTTTTACCTGGTTGGCAGCGGCCGCCTTATACCAAAAGTAGGCGCATCAAAATTTACTGCTTATGCCATGCTCGCTGCAACTGCCGGTGTGCTGCTGCATTTCTTTATTACCACAAATTATAAAGAGGTACAATGGAGTACAACCCTTGCTGGATATGGGTTATTGCTCGCAATTGTTGCCACGGTAATACCCTCATTCCTGCTGAGTTACGGTATGAAAAAAATAGGCTCAAACAATACAGCCATCATGACGAGCATTGGACCGGTTTCCACCATTTTGCAGGCACACTGGGTATTGGGAGAAAAAATATTTGCAGAGCAAATAATAGGTACCCTGCTGGTTGTGGCAGGTGTAATTATTATTGGCTGGAGGCGGGATGCTCCTGTTTTACCTTCAGAATAAATACGGCAAAAAAAAACTCACCGACATTTTTCTTTCACTTACCTACGTTTTACTATTTACTACCTATTCGGCCTTTTTAGCGCTGCATTGCCTGCGTAGTTTTGGTTTATCAAAATTAAAAAACATGTTTGTTATGGAACAGAATGAAATCAGAACAATAAATAAAGGTGGCCGTGGTGACCGTATTTGGACAGGGCTTGTTTTAGTAGGAATTGGTGTTTTACTTTTTGCAAGAAAAATGGGTGTTATTATGCCAGACTGGCTTTTCACATGGCCAATGCTCCTAATCGTTATTGGTGTTGTTAAAGGCCTTCAAAGTGGCTTTCGCAATAATGCGTGGGTGATACTTGTATTGGTAGGCGGTCTTTTTTTATGGGACGATATCGTTCCCGGCATAGACCTGCGCAACTATATCTTTCCCATTATAATTATTGCTGTTGGATTACTTTTTATACTGCGGCCCAAAAGAAGGTGGCACGGAAAAATAGATATGAAGTATAAAGATGAATGGAAAAATTCATGGTCAAATATTGCCGGTACACATTTTACTGCAGAAGAAGGCGAATATGTTGAGATCAATTCTGTTTTTGGTGGCGCAAACAAGATCGTGCTTTCAAAAAATTTTAAAGGCGGCGAGATCAATTGTTTCATGGGTGGGGCAGAAGTAGATCTTAGCCAGGCCGATATACAGGGAACGATTGTACTTGAAGTTAACCAGGTTTTTGGCGGCACTAAATTGGTAGTACCTCCTCATTGGGATATAAAATCTGAGATTACTGCAGTGTTTGGCGGTGTAGAAGATAAAAGGCCGGTTGTTGCAACAAAGATCGACACCAGTAAAGTGTTAATCATAAAAGGAGCCACTGTATTTGGAGGCTTTGAGATCAGGAGCTACTAACAATATCAAAGGCAATGCTGTAACTGGTT
>JANXWM010000723.1 GCA_025351145.1 Chitinophagaceae bacterium | reverse complement strand
CACCAGTTATGGATTGATAAAGCTGTTGGCCTTATCATGAGCTTCGTTATTATGTACAATGGTTATAAAATTATCCGCAAGTCACTCGCCGGTATTATGGACGAAGCCGATATGGAGCTGCTGCAAAAATTGGTTGAAGTTTTAAATGTTAACAGGCGTGCTAACTGGATCGACCTGCATAACCTTCGTGTAATTAAATACGGCAGTGTGTTGCATATCGATTGCCATTTAACTGTTCCCTGGTACATGAATGTATTTGAAGCCCACGATGAAGTGGAAGCCTTAATGGCGTTGATTAAAAAAGAATTTGGCGATGCGATTGAAATGTTTGTTCACACAGATCCCTGCCTTGATTTTTCCTGCAATATTTGCACTAAGAATGATTGCGCTGTGCGCAAACATCTATTCAATTCAAAAATAGAATGGACACTGAAAAATATTATCGCAGATAAAAAACATAAGCTTGAGTAACTTATAAAAGCTAAAGACCTAAAGCAAAATATTTGTCTTAGGCCTTTCACTGTAGCCGCTTATTTTAAAGCAAACACCACACTTACTTCAAACTGTATTTTAATCTTTTTAAAATCAACAGTCATAGCTGGCTCTGCGGCATCTCCACTTGCTTCTTTCATCATTACGTTTGCATAATAGGGTCTTGGTGTATCGTTTATTTCTACGGGATCATTAATTGTAATTGCTTCGCCAACATGCTCGCCAATTGCTTCTGAAAGATAAATAGCCTTCTCCTTTGCAGCCTTTACTGCAGTTATTTTCATATCTTTCTTCAACTCATCCATTTTACTGTATGCGGTTTTCGCAATAAAGAAATTCTGTGTGGCCTCATCATCCATTTTATCAACCAGTTCATCCAGTTTTTCTGTGCCGCTTACTTTTATCCAATAGCTTATGCTGGCTTTAAGGTCGGGATTTTGTTTCTTACTTTTTTTTGTAACCCAGTAATTATTATCGTAGCCCTGGTAGCTTTGAACAGTAACATCTTTATCAGTAAGCCCGATGCTTTTACATGCCGCAAGAAAATTGTTTTTGATAGAGTTGATATCAATTTTATCGCCGTTCTTTTTATTGTATTCACGCAGGTCCACCTGAACATAAATTTCATCAGGTGTAATTTCTATTTGCGAAGAGCCGCTTACAGAAATTGTTCTTTGAACCGGCTTTACTTCCTGTGCCATTGCTTGTGCGGCAATAATGCATGCTGCTAATACGATCATCATTTTTTTCATGGTAGTATATTTTGTTAGTGGATGTAATTTCTGAATTAATTACACACGCCAAAATATAATGGTACATTACCTTAACAATTAATTTACAATGCTTATTTTGCACAGCAGCGCTTGCCAAACAAAAGATCATGAAAGATTTTTTTGACAGATTAAAACATATAAGAATTGTAAGGGCACTGGTTTACAGCTTTGTTGGCCTTGCCTCCTACCCCGGCCTTACTATATTTAATAAAATAAAAATCGAAGGCACAGAACATCTTAAAGGGCTTCCCAAAAAAAATGTTTTATTCATCAGCAACCATCAAACATACTTTGCTGATGTGATTACTTTTCTGCATATTTTTTGCGCAGTAAAGTGGCGTAAACAAAACCGCCTTGGCATTCCATATTATCTCATCAACCCTTTTACCAATGTATATTTTGTGGCAGCAGAAGAGACCATGAATGGCAGTTTTATAAGCCGCATTTTTAAAATGGCAGGTGCCCTTACAATTAAGCGCACCTGGCGTGCCGAGGGAAAAGATATTGCACGCGAAAGAGATGAAAGCGATACCTGTAAAATTGATGAAGCCCTTCATAAAAGCTGGCTCATTACTTTTCCGCAGGGCACAACAAAACCTTTTGCACCGGGGCGCAAAGGCACTGCTTATATCATTAAAAATAATCAACCAATTGTTGTGCCCGTAGTGATCAACGGCTTCTGGAGAGCATTTAATAAAACCGGTCTCGTGTTTAAGAAAAGAGGTTCGCAGTTAACTGTTCGTTTTAAAGAACCATTGAAGATTGATTACAGCCAACCCGTTGAAACGATTTTGGAACAGGTGATGGATGCTATAGAACAAAGCAAAAAATATATGCTTAAAGGCAGGCATCATTTAATGAATAAGCTGGATAAATAAACTTCACAAGCAGCATACTTACTCAATACATTAATACACTTTTTGAACCGGGCAGAAGTAGTACTATGAAGCTTCTCTTGCGTCGCACTCTTGTACTGAAGAAAAGCCCTCAGCTCCAGGCTGCACTTTTAAGTTGTTGCATAAACAGCAGCCCAAAGCTGCTCAATGTTCTAACTGTACAAGAGTGCGACGCAAGGGACGATGAGTAAAATTCCTAAAGCCCATCCTATAAAATTTATTCTTATTTAAATCAAAGCTTCGTACAATATTTCTACCGTGTGCTTTGCTTTTCTTCCTGTTCCATCTTTAACCTGGTGGCGGCAACTGGTACCGGGAGCCGCAATAATTACATCGTCCGCCTGCTTGCGAACTGCGGGAAATAAAACGAGTTCGCCAATCTTCATCGAGAGTTCGTAATGCTCTTTCTCGTATCCAAAAGATCCCGCCATGCCACAGCAACCCGATGGAATGGTTTCAACAGAATAATTCTCAGGCAGCGACAATATTTTTACAGAAGGCGCAACAGACGACAAAGCCTTTTGCTGGCAATGCCCATGCAGTTTTACAAGCTTCTTTTCTTTGGTAAACTGCTCTTTTTTAATGTTGCCTTTTTCTATTTCGGCTGCAATAAATTCATCGATCAACAACACATT
>JANXWM010000694.1 GCA_025351145.1 Chitinophagaceae bacterium | reverse complement strand
CGTTTTCTTTAACGATACTGCAATGCTCGCATTAAAATTTCAACAACAAGGCGCAACCATACATTATACATTAAACAATAACGAACCAACTGAAAAAGATTTTTTGTACTCGAATCCTATTGTTGTAAAACAAAAAATTATTACTGTAAAAGCGAAAGTGTTTGAACAAAATTTTCTTCCTTCAGATGTAGTAACGCTTACATTTATAAAAGATGGTTTTCCGTTAAGGTCTGTTGCATGCACCATACCGGATACAAAATATAGCGGAACTGGCAGCAATACTTTGTTTGATAATATGGGGGGCTTTGCGCAATCGTCTTCCAAAACATGGATGGGTTTTCAAAACGATACAGTGAACATTGAAGTAACATTGAAGCAAACCCAAAAAATAAAACAGTTGCTGCTCGATTTTTTACAGGACGAGGGCGGCTGGATATTTTTACCCGAAACAATAAACGTGTATGCTTATAATAATGAAAAAGGTAAGTATGAACCATTTGGTACTGATAAACCTTTCACCAATAAATCTGCCCCCGGCAGTAATTGTGTTTACAGGATAATTGAAACAGAAAAGAAAATAAAAACAGAAAAATTGTTGGTGCAGATCATTACCGTAAAACAAATTCCTGACTGGCACGATGCAAAAGGCAAACACGCCTGGATGTTTATTGATGAACTAAAAGTATACTGATGCAACGCTGGAAAACCATTCTCTTCAATACTGTCTTTTTCTTCAACTGCCTTTTGCTTTTTATCGTGTTGTTTTACGATAGTATCGCAATACCTGCATGGGTTCAGGTGCTGGGTAGAATGCATCCCCTGCTGATACACTTTCCCATAGTATTATTGATACTGTATATTCTCTGGAATGTCTGGCTTTCAAAGAAATTTCCACCTTCAGATAACCTTCAGCAAACAGGCGATTTACTTTTACTGGCTGCTGCTTTAACTGCGGCTGTTACTGCCATTATGGGTTTACTATTATCCAAAGAAAACGGTTATGATGCAGATGCACTCGCTTTGCATAAATGGAGCGGCGTAAGCCTTGCATTTGTTTCGTTTGTCTGGTATTTGTTCAGGAACAAACTACAGCAGTCAAAAATTGTTACAGCGCTTGCTTCCATTGCAGTTTTAATTTTATTAATGGTTACCGGTGATTTGGGTGCCGACATTACTCATGGCCAGGACTATTTACTTGCTCCTGTGTTACCAGAGAACAAGCCAAAGGTAGTAGACCTGGAAGATGCAGTGGTTTTTGCCAATATGGTGCAGCCCATCCTGCAGTCAAAGTGTATCAGTTGCCACAACAGTAAAAAGGCAAAGGGTGAACTGCTGATGGAAACAACAGCACAATTATTAAAGGGTGGAAAAGATGGCCCCATCTGGGATACAGTCCAACCCGAATTGAGCCTGCTGCTGCAGCGCATACACATGGCACCGGAAGAAAAAAAACACATGCCGCCAACTGGTAAACCACAGCTTACTGATGAAGAAATACTGGTATTAAATTTCTGGATAAAAAGCGGTGCCAGTTTTACAAAAAAAGTTACTAACCTGCCGGATAATGACACCTTACGCATACTCGCAAAAAATATATTCAAAACTTCTGTTGAAGAAGTATATGACTTTGATGCAGCAAATGAAAAAACAGTTCAAAAACTCAACAACAATAACCGGGTGCTTGTGCCCCTTGCACTGGAATCCCCTGCACTGGCAGTAGATTTTTATAACAGCCAGAACTATAGCCAACAGGCGCTTAAAGAACTGCTCGAAGTAAAAGATCAATTGGTTTCAATGAACCTTTCTCACATGCCGGTAAAGGATGATGATCTTCCGGTAATAGCACAATTTACAAACCTTCACAAACTCAATCTCAGCTTTAGTTCAGTTACGGGTAAAACCTTATCAGCACTCAGTAAAATGCCTCAGTTAAAAGAACTTTCACTGGCGGGTACATCTGTAACGGTAAAGGAGCTTCAGTTGCTTGCAAGCATGCCTAAACTAAAAAGTGTTTTTACCTGGAATACTTCGGTTAATGGGGATGATCTTATTGCTTTGCAAAAAACAAATAAGAACATACAGTTCGATAATGGCTTTCGCAGCGATACAATCATTATGAAACTTACACCGCCCATCCTGCAAAACGATGAGCAGGTAATTGTTCAATCGCTTAAACTTAAATTGAAACATTATGTAAACGGCACCAGCATTCGGTATACAACCGATGGCAAAGACCCCGACAGTCTTTCCTCCCCTGTTTACGATACAAATGTTGTGCTCACAAAAAATGGATTAATCAAAGCGAAAGCATTTAAAGCGGGATGGATCAGCAGCGATATTACCCAGGCGTATTTTTACAAATCAACTTACAAGCCGGATTCTGCAATACTGCTCACACAGCCAGATCCGCAGTACAAAGGCGATGGCGGCAAAACCCTGATTGACCTTGCAAAAAGCGACCTGAATTTCAAGAATGGCAAATGGCTTGGTTATCACGGTATGCAAATGCAGGCCCTGCTAATGTTTGATACTGCTGTAAATGCGCAGAGCATTACAGTAAGTTCAATGGCAGATATTGGCGGTTATCTTTTTCCGCCCCTTAGCATTGAAGTATGGGGAGGCACCGACCCCAAAAACTTAAAGCTGCTCAAGCGCATTGTGCCCGAACAGCCCACCAAAATGGAGCCGGGTTATTTGAAAGGTTACGACTGTGCATTTGCCCCAACCAAATTAAAATATAT
>JANXWM010000683.1 GCA_025351145.1 Chitinophagaceae bacterium | reverse complement strand
CCAATATCAATGATCATATTACCAACAGGCTCTTCCACATCAATACCAATACCTAATGCAGCAGCCATTGGTTCGTGTAACAGGTAAACTTCTTTGGCGCCTGCCTGTTCAGCACTATCGCGAACAGCACGTTTTTCAACTTCTGTAATGGAAGAAGGGATACAGATCATCATTCTCCAGCTCGGTGGAAACAACGGTTTTTTTGGGTAGATCATTTTGATCATCTCCCGTATCATCAACTCAGCCGCATTGAAATCAGCGATTACGCCGTCCTTCAGTGGACGGATGGTTCGTATGCTTTCGTGTGTTTTTTCGTGCATCATCAATGCCCGCTTACCCACAGCCAGCACCTCTTTAAGGTTATTCCGGTTCAATGCCACTATCGAAGGCTCATTTACTACAATTACATCGTTATGTATGATAAGGGTATTGGCAGTACCCAGGTCCATCGCAATTTCCTGTGTGAAAAAATTAAAAATTCCCATTATATCAAAGGTTCCTGTGTTTTAAATGTTGTTTTTTGAATGCCTGCAAAATTCACGTAAATAAACCGAATTAACAAAGTGAAAAAAATAGATTTTTAAAGGGCTACAGATGAATTAACAACTGAAGTTAAAATAGGGGAAGAACTTTATTAGGAAAGCACTGGTGAAAACCGTAAATAATGTTTCCGGATATTGTTCGCCGCAGCATTTTATTGAATTGATTAACGAAACCCGTGCCGGAATATTTCTTTTTAAAATAATATTTATTGTGCTGCCGGAATATATTTTTTTGGCCAAACTGAAGAACGTCTATAAAGCTTCCGTTGCGTCGCACTCTTGTACTGTATAAGAGGATGGAGCTTTCAACAGCCCGCGAAGTTTGAACCCAAAGCTCAACAATGATAAGAACGTATAAGGGTGCGACGCAAGTGAAGTTCAATAGTATTCCTAAAGCCTGTAACAAAAATCTTTGGTTTTATTGTCTTTTAAATATCTTCATTGCTACAAGAAAAAATATTATGCAGAAGCTCATTTTTACAGCCGCCGTATTTTGTGTATTGCAGGTTTCGTTAAATGCACAAACAAAAACCATTTCAGGGTTTAGCGATCAATCTGTTGCCCAGCAGTTTGAACTCGAAAAAAAGTTCGATGCAAACCTGAGCGCATCGAATATTGGCAATACCATTAAAGAACTTTCATCAAAGCCGCATAACCTTGGCTCTACAGGCAGCAAAGAAGTGGCTCAGAATATTTATAACCGTTACAAAAGTTATGGCTTTGATGTACGGATTGATGAATACAAAGTGCTGTTCCCCATACCTAAAACACGTGTGCTGGAAATAACAGGCTCCACAACTTATAAAGCATTGCTAAAAGAACCCGCATTAAAAGAAGATGCAACATCTGGTCAGGCAGATCAACTGCCAACCTACAATGCATGGAGCGCCGATGGAGATGTAACTGGCCAATTGGTTTTTGTAAATTATGGCCTGCCCAATGATTATGAAATATTAGAGCGCATGGGCATTGATGTGAAAGGTAAAATAGTGATTGCAAAATATGGCAGAAGCTGGCGCGGTATAAAACCAAAAGTGGCACAGGAGCATGGTGCTATTGGCTGCATCATTTATTCAGACCCGAAAGATGATGGCTACTACCAGGGCGATGTATACCCTAAAGGGGCTTTTAAAAATGAATATGGTGTACAGCGCGGTTCAGTAATGGACATGGTAATTTATCCTGGCGATCCATTAACACCCGGCATTGGAGCCACCGAAAATGCACAACGAATAGCTGGCCATAATGAAGCGCCAAACCTTTTAAAAATACCGGTGCTGCCGATCAGTTATCATGATGCACAACCTTTGCTTCAATCGCTGGATGGCGCCGTTGCACCTGATGACTGGCGTGGTGCATTGCCATTTACTTATCATATTGGGCCGGGTAAATCAACTGTGCATTTAAAGATGGAATTCGACTGGAAATTAGTTCCCTGTTATGATGTAATAGCCATGGTTAAAGGTGAACAGTATCCTGATGAATGGGTTATCCGCGGCAACCATCATGATGCATGGGTGAATGGTGCCGAAGACCCCATCAGCGGACAGGCTGCATTGCTTGAAGAAGCAAAATCAATCGGCGAATTATTAAAGACAGGCTGGAAGCCGCGACGCACATTAGTTTATTGTGCGTGGGATGGTGAAGAGCCTGGCTTAATTGGCTCAACCGAGTGGGCCGAAGATCATGGAAAAGAACTTCAGCAGAAAGCAGTGCTGTATATTAACAGTGATGGGAACGACCGCGGCTTTCTTGGGGCGGGTGGTTCGCAGGCATTAGAAACATTTATGACCGAAGTAGCAAGAGATGTAAACGACCCTCAAACAAATGTAAGTGTGTTGCAGCGTCTTAAAGCACTCGAAATAATTAATGCATCTTCAACTTCAGCAAAGAAAGATGCCATGGCAAAAAACGACATGAACCTTGAAGCGCTTGGTTCAGGTTCAGATTTTTCTGCCTTTCTGCAGCACCTTGGTGTGCCATCTCTAAACCTTGGTTTTGGTGGCGAAGCCGATGGCGGGGAATACCATTCCATCTACGATTCGTATGATGATTACCGCCGCTTTAAAGATCCTTCTTTTCAGTACGGTGTTGCACTCTCTAAAACTGCAGGCCATGCAGCTTTGCGTATGGCAGAGGCCGATGCATTGCCGTTCGATTTCCGCAGTTTGTATAAGACCATCAATGGCTATGCCACAGAGCTAATGAAATCAACCGATGATATGCGTGAAAACACCAGGACAGAAAATCAAATTATCAACGCCAACGATTACGGGCTTGCAGCAGATACGGCTCTACACATGCTGTTGCCCAAGACCAAAACAGAAGTACCGTATATAGATTTTTCGCCATTGCAGAATGCGTTGACGTCATTGCAAAAAGCTACAGATAATTTATCCGCAAGATGGAATAAAACACTTTCATCACAGGGCGACATGGAAGGCTTTAACGACGCATTGTTTAAAGCAGAACAGCAGTTGCTGGCACCTGATGGCTTACCAAGAAGGGGCTGGTATAAACATGTTATTTATGCGCCCGGTTTTTACACCGGGTATGGCGTAAAAACCCTACCGGGCATACGCGAAGCAATAGAGCAGCGCAACTTTAAAGAAGCACAGCAACAGATCACCGTAGTAAGCGAGGCAATAAGCAGGCTGGCAAATTATCTTAACGGGGTTAATTAATTTTTTTAGCCGGGCTAAAGAATTGCTATGAAGCTTTTCTTGCGTCGCACTCTTGTACAATTGGATTATTTATTGAGCTTTTACCGAAGCATAGATTGAAGAACAGTAATATTGTTTACAATACAATCATTCCAAAAAATATTTACTATCAGTGATATACGGGGCAATTAACGCGAAATAAAAAATGGGATTGTCCGAATTGACAATCCCATCCGATAGGTTCTTTTAATAATATTTTCTTAGTTTATTATTAAAATTTTGCTCACAAATTTTTTCCCGTCTGATACTTGAATATTGTAAATCCCTGGGTTAAAATTTGAAACATCTATAGATGTTTCTTTTGTTCCTCTTAAGAAAGTTTTTGAGGCACGTAATGTACCCTGATTGTCAAAAATTCGTATTTCATTTTGGCCTCCGCCGCTGCCTCCCATTATACAATTAGGGGGTAATATATTTGGATGTATGATTATTTTCCCTTTTCCGCTTGTCATGGGATTCGGGAAAAAAGTAAACGAAGGGTTACAGCCACCATCAGGACAATCAACTGATTTAAATGCAAATTGCGTTGATAAGCCACATGAACTTGTGGCTTGAAATACCGCTGTAGCTCCTATACTGTATAAGTAAAAAGTAATTGAATTACCGCTTTGTACCCAATTGACAACTTGAGAAGAACTTATTTTGCTCCATGTGATTGGGGCACCAATGTTTGACTCAATTGTTGCCGTTGTTGTTACAAGATTGCAAACATTATTATAGTTTGAATTTATCAGGTATTGCATAGGCAATTGCTGACCATCATAATTATATGAAGAATTTTGAAACAGATTATTGGCAACACTTATTGTTTTTGAAAGAATATCATTATTTCCACAAGCATCAGTTATAGATGCGGTAAGGGTTGCAGTGCCATTTGCACCAGTCACTCTTTTCACTGTTGCTTGATTAGAAGATTGCGTTAGGGTAACTAAACCTGTTGCCGGTGAAACTGTCCATGCAACAGTAGCACCAGCAGGTAGATTTGTTATTGAATACAAATTGTTTGCAAGTGAGCATATATAACCGATGCCGGATAAATATAAATCAGGTGCAGGTCTTGAAACAGGAATATTATATATCTCGCCCTTTTGTAAACCTGTGGCGCAAGAATTTACGGCCCTGATCTGAATTTGACCGCCATTGCCATTTGATAAATCAGTGGTTACAGTTACATTGTTTGTACCTGTAATCCAGTTACTACCTGTCGAAGTTGTGCTATTCATACTCCATCCTGTAGGCAGCAGATATTCGTAAGTAGTAACTGTTCCATAGCTAATGGCTGGCATCTCCCAGGGATTACTGTATGGTATATTTGTAAAACTGATATTAGAACTTAAAATCTTGCAACGCTCTGGGTTAATGCTTGGAGGATTAGGAAATATAACTGAGTATGCACTTGATGTTAAAAGTGATTTTACTTTCTTAAATGTGAAATCATAGAAGACCTGTGTACCTAACGCATTGTTATAGTAAACCCGAAATGTTTGCTTGTTATTATAATCAGAAAATTTCCCTTTAAAATTAAAAGTAGTATTACCAGCTACAGTACTACTATTATAAGTACCCTGGGTTAGAATTGGAGCAACATTCAGTGCCCATGCTACTGTGATTGCTTGCGTTCCAGGTATTGTTACGGTAAAAGAATTTCCTGAATCGGGCATACTTCTGTTGTAATATCAGGGCTTATTGATTGTGATTGTGCATGAAATGCAAACGTGATAAATGCAATTGCAACTGAATATTTTTTGAACATAGTTTTAGTTTTATTTTTCTAAATAAATTTGAAAGCCAATGGCCATTTTAAATGCTTGCTGTGTTGTTTTGCTATAGCTTAAAAAATTTTCGGAATGAGAATAATAACCAACGGTAAATTCGAGCCCAACACTTGAATTGAAATAAATAACCGGGCCAGCATTAAATGAAAAAGTATTGCTACTTCCTGTTTCAGGTTTTGCAGTAATAAATTCATGCTGATAACTTACTTCGCTTAAAATATTTACTGGTTTTGTTTTATCAAGGAAGTAGTAGCGTACAAAAGGCCCCACTTCAAACCTTGTCGAATTTGATGTAGCTCCAGAAGTGGTAATCAAGGATTTATACCATGTAAAACCCGGTTTAAGACCTACTACTAATTTGTCAATTAGAAAATACCCAATATTGGGAGAAATATTCAGGTTTGTTTCTTTTGATTTTTGACTATAAGGGCCAGCTTCAAAAGTACCTTTGGAAGAAGAAAAACTACCATTACCGCCTACAAGCCATATGCCTTTGTTAAGCTGCGCATTGGCTTTAAGATTTACAATAAAAATTACTAATACTGAAAAGATTACTTTTTTCAT
>JANXWM010000676.1 GCA_025351145.1 Chitinophagaceae bacterium | reverse complement strand
GCCAATCAAAGTATCTACAGCATTTACATTATAATCATCCAGCACTGCTTTAATATGTTCTTTAGCTGCCGTTTGGCGTTCTTTACGTGTACTTAAAAAACTGATCACATCGCTGTCCTGCGCACTGTTACGGAAGTAGTTACCAATCGTTGGTTCAAGCACCTGGCTTACAAGATTGTTCATACTTCCAAAACGTGCAATTACTTTTGGCGCTTCATTAGCGGGGATGTGAATGATCTGCGATACATCCAGGTTAAAAGGGAAACCATCTTTACTTCGAACTGTAATCGTCGATAAATTTTTATCTAATAAATGTGCCTCACTTCTTGTGTTTGCCCAGTTAAGAACAAGGTTAGTAGTAGGCACCAGTTCCACCTTCATAGTATATTTATTGATCGGGTATTTACCAGGTCCCAGTGGCTCCATCCATACACCGCGAAAACCTTTACCCACAATATTGCCATGCTTAAAACTTTCGCCGGTTACATCTACACCGTCTTCGCCAATATAACTGATCACCACACCCACATGGCCAATGGGGACATCCGTCATGGGGTTTTCTTCAATTTGAACTGCCCAGGGATTTATATAATAACTACCCGCTAAAATTACCTGTGGCTGTAAACCACGGCAACCGCCATTGTTCATAAATGTGTCAATATCCTGGAAGTTATTGTGGCCTTCCACATTGCTGCCGGCTATCTTTCCCTGCGGTATGGGCTGGCCATCGAGTGCAGTAATTACACCCACCATGTTTTCTCTAATGATAATCTGGTCTGCAATGGTAATATCGAATAAAAAGCTGTTGATACGGTACGAGCCTGCGGTAATATAGGCCGTTTGACGGCCACGCTGACCGCCATTGTCCAGGAACTTTTGAGCGTCCTGGAAGTTGTCGCTTTCCACATGGCGTGCAAGAATTCTACCTGTAGGAATGGCGGTACCATCCTTACTAAGCACCAGCCCTATTTTACCTTCGGGTATTACTGTAAAGGGCACCATATCTACACCATACTGCCAGGGCCACATGCCCCAATACAGGCCGGGGGCAAGGGTTTTAGCCTGGAAACCGGCTTCCCCTTTGGTAGCAATGATACGGCCATCAGGCAGTTCGCGGTTGGCGCCAAAGAGCACGAATTTTTTGGTAGTTAAACCAATCCTGTTTTCAGGAACGATCACCATCCCAAAGAAAACACGGAGGATAAATTTGTAAAATAATAATGACAATAACACTACCAGTATCCACCAGTAGTTTGCAATTAAATCAGGAATGTCCATAGTTGTAAATTTTTAATTGTTTATGGTTAAATGTTTATTGTTTTCTTTTTGAGCCGGACTGAAGTTTTTTAATTGAACTTTTCTTGCGTCGCACACTTTTACTGTCGGTTCTTTTATCAGCAGGGCAACAGCGTAATCTTTCATTTAACCTGTTGTTACCGCATAGTAATAATGCAGGCAACGACGGTTTTTAAAAGCTGAATATAATGTACAAAGTACTAAATACGTAAGCACATAAATACAACCTCCCAGAATTTTAAATGATATGTGTATAAATTTTTTACCATAACAGCTGATTGATCAGCATTTCGTGAATGCCGGGATCTTTAGAAAATATTTTTTTTGCTAAATGCCTGTCTTTGCGGGCTTTGGCCTCTTTTACTGAACCAGCATTTCCAGTAGTTTGAAGCAGCAGGTACATAATACCTGCCGACATCAGGATGACCATAATAATTGGTTTCATTTGATGAGTTTTAAAAGTACATTGCTGCTTGCTGAAAATAACCTTGCAAACCTTATTCAGGTTGAGCAGATTATTTGTACAGCCTTGCTGAAACGTTACAAAATTTGTTTTGGAATTTTTTGTAATGGGCTTTAGAAAGAAGTATTGTTTACTTCAGGTGGTTTAACTCTTTGCCTGCATCGTGCCAAGAGAAACTCTATTATGTGATTCATTTTGGTGGGAGCGTTGCTCCTGTTTGGTTTGGAGATGTAAAGATATATACGCTTTTGATGCTTATGTATATACATCCGTGATAAATGGGGCTTGCGGTTTCACCAATGGTAAAGCATTGTTGATGAGTGGTAAAATGCTTGCGCAGCTTATTGATAAAGCTGGTTTAAGTGCAGAAAAGCAGGCAGCACAGGCAGGCTGTGAAGAAAAAATTAACCATTTGCGCTTTTTGCTGCCATAAAAGATAGAACCCTGAAGAGTGCGACGCAAGTAAAGCTTCATAGATAGACTTAAGCCGGGTTCAAAAAAATATATAAGTACTTACGCATTATCTGCAAGTGGCAGTTCGAGTGTAAATGTGCTGCCTTTACCCAGCGTACTTTCAACTTTTATTTTTCCCTTGTGTGCATCTACAATGGTTTTTACATAACTCATGCCCAGACCAAAGCCTTTTACATTGTGTATGTTGCCGGTATGGGCACGGTAAAATTTTTCGAAGATGCGTTTTACTGTTTCCTTGCTCATACCAATGCCATTGTCTTCGAACTGCAATACGAGGTATTTAGTGGTAGAATGTGTGGTTATCTTAAGCTTAAGCGGTTCTTTTTCTTTTGAGTATTTAATGGCATTATCAATAAGGTTTGAAACCAGGTTTGCAAAATGTGGTTCATCTGCATCTATGAAGTCGTTTTTTGCATTAAGCAGCATGGAAATACGGCCCTTGTTTTGCTGAAGCTGCAGGTTGAAATTTTCCATTACCCGGTTTAAAAGTTCGTGCAGATGCAGGGGTTGTATGTTCATGCGTATATCCTGCCGGTCCATTAAACCCGCCTGCAGTATGGTTTCCACATGTTTGTTCATGCGTTTGTTTTCTTCTTTAATAATGCCGCTGAAGTATTGCATTTTTTCTTTATCGGCCTGCACTTTTTCATTTTTCATGGCATCAACTGCAAGCGATATGGTGGCAAGCGGTGTTTTAAGTTCATGCGTCATGTTATTGATGAAATCGCTCTTTATTGCATTTAGTTTACGCTGGTTAAGGATGGTTTTTATGGCAAGATAAAAAGCCGCAATAATAATGAGGTTGAATAAAGCTGCGCCAACAATAACCCAGGTAATAGACTGCCATACCTGTGTTTTAAAATCGGGGATAATAATGATCAGGTGTTCATATTGCATCAGTCCTTCCAGGTCGGTGCCGGTTTCGGGTGTTATGGGTATAAACCTTCTGCGGAAATGGGCGGTATCAATGGATTCCTGCATAAAATCTTTCGACTGCAGTTCCATAGTTGTATATTCATTGGCATTGGCGGTAATGGCAAATTCAAAACGCAGGTCTTTAAGGTCCTCTTTTGCCATGGCCTCCTTCAGTTTATCTCCAATTTCCCTTTCGCTGAACCTGTCTGCAATACTTAATGGTTTTGTAATGCTGAAAGAAAGGTTGTCGGGAGGAACCAGGCCCATATCCCTGCGGCGCTGCAACCGCATTACCCTGCCTGAATTTGCCTGCCTGCTAAGTTCTTCGGTTACACTTATGCTGGCTTTATCTATTTTATATAAAAAGTTTTCGCCGCGTACTACCAGCAGGTTAGAGAACCATTGAAACTGGATAATAATAAGGCCGATTATAGAAAGGGCTATCAGTATTACAATTACGGGAAAAGTTTTCTTCATCGTTACAAAATTAGTTCAGCAGCCAAACCGGCAAACATTGCCGGGTATGTTTACCAAGTTTTTAACCTGATAAATATCTGTGTAATTTTTTTCTGTTGCAATAAAAATAGTAAATTGTACTATGGCTAACATAGAAACAGGCGTAATACTTATTGCAGATCCTTTTCTGAAAGATCCAAACTTTCTGCGTACCACTGTTTTTTTATGCGATCATCAGAACGAAGGCAGCATTGGTTTTGTAATAAACCGCAGGGAAAAAGCAGTGTTGAGCGATTTGATCACCGACCTGGAAGATTGTAATTTCCCCATATATTGTGGTGGCCCTGTGCAAATGGATACGCTGCATTTTTTGCACCGTTGCCCAGACCTTATCAGTGATGGTATAGAAGTTACAGACGGCATTTTCTGGGGCGGCAATTTTGAGCAGCTAACCATACTTATTAAAAAGAAAATGATCGATGAAAACCAGGTGCGGTTTTTTATTGGTTACAGCGGTTGGGGGCAGGGGCAACTGGATGATGAACTGAAAGAAAAAAGCTGGCTTACTACTAATGGCAACAGCAAACTTGTTTTTCAC
>JANXWM010000663.1 GCA_025351145.1 Chitinophagaceae bacterium | reverse complement strand
TTATCAAAGCTGTATGCGCAGTCTGTTGATGAGCCTGGTAAAAAGAGCGGCAGCATGTTCACTATTGAAAATGGAAAACAGTCTATCATCATTTTCTCCGATCAGCACAAAGGTGCAAGGGACGGTTCTGATGATTTTGCTTTTGCTGAAAAAAATTATCTTACCGCACTGGATTATTATAATGATAAAAATTTTTACTTAGTCAACCTTGGCGATAATGAAGAGCTTTGGGAGAATACCATCTTCCAGGTAATCAAACACAATCAAAATACTTTTGATAAAGAGAAGCTGTTTATTGAGCGAGGGGCTTATTGCAAGATCATTGGCAACCACGATCTTTTCTGGAAGAATGACCCACTGGTCGCGCAGGGATTCATCAAAAAAATTTACGGTAAGTCCATAAAGATATTTGAGTCAATAGTAATCCGTGTTCAGCTTAGTACAGCATACCTTGATATCTTCTGTACACATGGCCACCAGGGCGATGCGCAGAGTGATGGTAATGCTTTCAGCAAATGGTTTGTAAGTTATATATGGGGGCCGCTGCAAATGCTGCTCGAAATAAATACCAACAGCCCTTCCGCCAACGATGAAAGCAAAACGAGGCATAACCAGATGATGTATGAGTGGGCCATTAAACAACCCGATGCATTGCTTATTACCGGCCACACGCACCAGCCCGTTTTTAAATCACTTACGCATTTAGAAAGATTGTATTTGCAGTTGGAAGATGCCAAAGAAAAAGGTGATCAAACATTAATAAGCAAGATTGAAACTGAGATACCTAAACGCAGGCGGGAATATGATTTTGTAAATAATTCTTTCAGAAATTTAAACCCGTCATATTTCAATTCAGGCTGCTGCTGTTTTGAGGATGGAACCATTACCGGCATTGAGATTGATGAAGGCGCTATCCGCCTGGTTAAATGGTCTTACGTAAATAATATACCCACGAGGATTATTGCTGAAGAAGCCCCGCTTGAAGAAATTGCGTTGCAGGTAAAATAGCCGATTGTATTTTAAAAACAGCGGGTTGTTTTTATTGGTCCATCGTAAGACTATAAATGAAGCATCCTTGCGTCGCACTCTTGTACGGTTGTAACATTATTGAGCTTCAGGCTCCAAGCCATAAGCCGCTGGCAGATTCGCAAAAAAACCTGCAGCGTGCAGCCAAAAGCTCACGGCTATTCTGCAGTACAAGAGTGCGACGCAACCAAAGCTTCATAGATGTTCAAAAGACTGGCTCATTCAACTTCTTACAAAAAATACTGACCAAACTCAGGTCTTTTTATGACGACGGTCTTTATTTACAACTGCCTCTGTAAATAGCTTTGTGGTACAAAAATTAATTACATCAAAGAAAGATAAGATTGAAGCTGCTTATGAAAATGGCGTGCTTATATTAATGCTGCCTAAAATAAACATGCCGCAGAACGTAAACAGATAAGCGTGAAATGAGCTGGTTTTATGTAGGTTGATTAAGGCCCTGCTGCGGGTGGCGGCGGGGTCTTTTGTTCAGTGTAAATAAAGGGCTTTAAAACATATTGTTGTAATAACTGTATAATTTTTAACAAGCAGTCCAATAATCTTTTTACAAAGAATTTTCGTGGATTTTTGGATTTTAAAAACAAAGCCGGATTTCTATCCGGCCTTGTTTTTTGGTTGGGTTAGTTAATCAGGTTCTCCAGTTTTTTCTCGTTTAAAATGGTAACGCAGCCGGCTTTTATATCAATAATTTTTTCGGTTTTAAAATCGCTTAGTGTGCGTATCAGTGATTCTGTAGCTGTGCCGGCAAGTGTGGCTAAATTTTCGCGGCTCATATCAATAGAAAAATTTTCTTCGCCCGATTTAAATTTATTCCTGAGTGCTACCAGTGCTTCTGCCACTTTTTTGCGCAGGGAATTGTAGGCAATGCCCAATAGCTGTTCTTCTTTTTCTGTAATATTTTTTGCCAGCAGTTTAATAAATTGTTTGGCAATATCCATATTACTGTTTAGCAGGTTTTCAAAATCTTCTTTTGGTATAAGTGCAAGTTCACAATCTCCCAGTGCCTCAGCTGTTTCTTTATAAGAAGTACCTTCAAGCAGGGCAGTATATCCTACAAAGTCGCCTTCATTATACAATCCAACAACGAGTTCTTTTCCATCTTCGTTTGTTTTAAATGTTTTTACTTTTCCTTTTTGGATATAATACAAACGTGATGGCCGGTTACCTTCAGAAAAAATTACCTGTTTCTTTCGGTAAAAATTAATATTCCTGTCTTCGGTTATCGATTGCAATGTGTTGTTACTGCTGCCGGAGGCATTCAGTAACTGCTTAAAACCTTCTATGCCGCTCAGCAATTCCTGTTTAATTAGATCTGTTTTTTTAAGGCGGCTCTCAATTGCCTTTAGCAGCTCGGTGCCATTAAAGGGTTTGGTTATATAATCATCGGCACCCAGTTCCATACCTTTTCTAAAATCGCTCCGTTCTGTTTTTGCGGTAAGAAAAATAAAGGGGATGTTTTGCATTTCCGGGTGTTTTTGCAGTGCAAATAAAACGCCGTAGCCATCGAGCACAGGCATCATTATATCGCACACAATAAGATCGGGCTTTTGCTCTATAGCCTTTTCTACGCCTATCTTGCCGTTCTCTGCTGTAAATACCGTGTAATTCGACAGCTCAAGAATTTCGGCGGTGTTTTCGCGTATGTCGTCATTGTCCTCAATAAGCAATATTTTTTTCATAAAAGGCATTTTTTGTTACCCGGCTAAGAATCATTATTCATCTTTTCTTGCATCGCACACTTGTACTTAAGGTTAATGATGGGCAGAAGGCTGCACGTGCTTAGCTGCTTATTGATCTGAACGTACAAGAGTGCGACGCAACGAACGCTTAATAGAAATTATTTGCCGGGTTAATTACTCTAAATTAGTTTAAAAATTTTCATCGTGCTGCATCATCTTAAATGTTACTGTAATCGCTGTTCCTTTGTTTAGTTCGCTTTCTAAATTGATGCTGCCATTCATTAACTCGGCATATTTTTTTACAATGTGCAGGCCCAAACCTGTGCCCTGTATATTGGCAACATTTGTTCCCCTAAAAAACCGTTCGAATAAATGCCCCTGGTCTTCGTGCGAAATACCAAGGCCATTGTCTTTTACCGAAAATTCTATGTAGCCATCAAGCACTTCGCTCTTAACGTTGATTAAGGCATTTGCGCCAGAAAATTTAATTGAATTGGATATAAGGTTCATTGCAATATGTTTAAGCAATGAAAGGTCGAGCGTTACGGTTGTTGGGCCAATATGTGTGTAAGTAATGTTTTGCCCGTTTTTGAGCACCGGCCTTAGGTCTGAAATAATAGAGGTAAGATGTTCTTTTATGTCGAATTCTTTCCAGCGTACCTGTATTTTTCCTTCTTCAATTTTGCCCACAGAAAGAAAATCGTTGAGTGTATCTGTAAGCGTGGTAACAGAAGAAATAATACGATCGATATGTTTTGTTCTTTTTTCCTGGTCTTCTGTTGTGGTATATTTTGATAAAAGGTAAGCCGAAGATAAAACGGTGCTCAGAGGGGTCCTGAATTCGTGTGAGGCCATTGAAACAAAGCGGGATTTTAATTCGTTTAGTTCCATTTCTTTTTCGAGTGACTTTTGCAGTTCCTGTTCTGTTTTTTTTCTTTCGGTAATATCGTTGGCAATGCCAAGGAACCCGATAATATTACCATCGGAATCATTCATGGCAGATACTGCAAGCCAAACGGGGATTTTTTTTCCGGCCTTGCTTATATAGATCCATTCATGTTCATTTAAAAGGTTCATTTTTGTTTTGGCTACGTATGTCTCAAAACCTGCTTCAACTTCTTTATTTAATTCTTTGCTAAACTGCCGGGCCCTGTGTTCTGTTTCGTTTTTATCATGAAAAAGGGTAGGTTTATATATCCCAATTACTTCATCGCTTCTGTAACCAAGCAGCCGCTCAACTTCGGGGTTAATTAATTTTATAAACCCATCTTTATCTGTTGCAATAATCAAGGCTGCTGCATTATCTAATATTGCTTTTTGAAAGGCAAACAATTGCACCAGTTCGGCTTCTGCGGTTTCTGTGTCTTTTATTTGTATACCAAGCTTTTCCACGGTTTCTTTTAATTCTGCCGTTCGCGCTTCTATTTTCTCTTCCAGTTCGGCGTTTAGTTGTTTTATGTGGTTTTCGTATTCAACACGTTTGGTTATATCATTAACAAAAGCGAACACAAATTGCTCCGTTTCCATTTTATAATATCCAAGGCTTATTTCAACAGGAAAACG
>JANXWM010000068.1 GCA_025351145.1 Chitinophagaceae bacterium | reverse complement strand
TTTTTTTTTCCAGTTTAAAGTTATCGGTTACGGCCTGCAACAATTCATCGACCCCTATTTTCTGCGAGGCAATTGTTTTTATAACGGGTACGGGTATCGTATGATTATGAAATGCAGGCGCAAGCATCAGGCGCAAATTCTTTGCAAATGAATCGGCATCAGGCCGGTCGGCTTTGTTCACAACAAATACATCCGCAATTTCCATCAACCCGGCTTTCATGGTCTGTATTTCATCACCACCTTCAGGCACTGCAACAACAATAGTGGTATCAGCAAGCCCCGCAATCTCCACTTCACTTTGCCCCACACCAACGGTTTCAATAATAATATGATCAAATGGTGCAGCTTTCATTACATCCGATATCTCAATTATTTTAGGGTGCAGCCCGCCCAAACTTCCTCTCGCCGATAGGGAGCGGATAAATACATTTGGGTGGTTGTACCATTCACTCATCCTTATCCTGTCGCCCAGTAACGATCCAAGGTTAAACGGCGAAGAAGGGTCAACACACAATACTCCAATTTTTTTATCCCGTGCAACGAATTCACCAATCAGGCTGTCAACCAAAGTACTTTTTCCGGCACCTGGCGGACCGGTAATGCCAGTAATTTTAGTTGATGAATAAGGCAACCGGGTAAGCAGGTCGTAATAATTGCCCGCTTCATTTTCAACAAGTGAAATAATACGGGCTAAAACTTTTATATTTCCTTTTTGCAGTTGCTGTAAAAGCTCCATAGTGTAAAATGCAAAACAATATTGCGGCATAAATGTAGTTTATCAGTAATTGTGAACCAATCACAATTTTGGAAAATACCAGCAGAATGAAGATGATGCTTTAATAAGGCCTTGCATTGGTAAGGTTTTTTGCACTGTGTACAAAATAGTTCTAAACGCCGAAGAGTGCGACGCAAGAGAAGTTCAATAGCAGTAATGCAGTTTGGCTCAAAATATTTTATATAAACCGTTAACCGGTCTCTCAGAAGTGATTCTTTAAAAATGCATTCAATGTGGCCAGTTTAGTTGATTGCGGTAAAAATTTGGGTTTCTGGGTTGCAGGTATCATATTTGCACGCAGACAATTTATCTATTGAATGTTGATATCAGTTGTTATCATAGCAAAAAATGAAGCCGACAATATTGCCGCCTGTATTAAAAGCGCAGCGCTTTTAAGCGACGATATTATTGTTGTTGACTCGGGCAGTAACGACGGCACTCAATTGATTGCTGCCACATGGAAGGCAAAGGTGCATATTATTGAATGGAAAGGATATGGTAATGCCCGCAACGAAGGTGCCCTGCAGGCAAAACACAATTGGATATTTGCGCTTGATGCAGATGAACGTATCTCAAAAGAACTTGCAAACGCTGTTAAAAACATAAACATACAGGATGAAAAAATAATCTATGGCTGCAGGCGCCGAAATTATTTTGGTAACAGGCTGCTCCGCTTTGGCGAATGGGGCCTTGATACTACTTACAGGGTTTACAATAAAAACCATGTGCAGTGGGATGATGCAATGGTGCACGAAACGCTTGAAGGCAGCGATAAAAAATTATTACCCGGCTACCTGGAACATTACACAATAAAAGGCATTACAGAATTCAGGATAAAACTTACGCAATATGCCAGGCTGCAGGCACTTAATTTTTATGAACAGGGTAAAAAGGCAAATTTTTTTAAACGGTTCTTTTCGCCAGTGGTTAATTTTATATCGGGGTATATTTTCAAACTGGGGTTTTTAGATGGCTATACTGGTTTGCAGGTAGCAAAAATGAACGCTTACTACACCTGGCTAAAATATAACCTGCTGCACAAAATGTATAAAGAGCAAATTTAATAACGCATCATTTCTATCTTCTGTAATGACAAACTTTATTCCAATATTCCCCTTAGGCATAGTAGTGTACCCGGGCGAACAGATTAATCTCCACATCTTCGAAGAAAGATATAAACAGCTTGTAACAGACTGTTATGCTGAAAAGAAACCCTTTGGTATACCGCCTGTAATTAATGGCAGTGTTGCCGAAACGGGTACACTTGTAACTATAACTGAGATCGTTGAAATTTACGATGATGGCAAAATGGATATCCGTATTGAGGGTGACGGTGTTTTCCGCGTACTTGAAATTATTAAACATGTGCCCGATAAGCTTTTCAGCGGGGCCATCGTAAAACACCTGCCCAATGAATTACATACAAAAGTAAACCTGATGCAGTACGTGGTTGCCTCTATCCGCCAGCTCCACCACATGCTTAAAATTGAGAAGGATTTTAAAAAAGCAGACGAAGAGTTATTAAGTTACCATGTGGCTCATCATGCCGGCCTTACGCTTAAAGAAGAATACGAACTCCTTGGCCTGTTACGCGAAGACCAGCGGCTTGA
>JANXWM010000603.1 GCA_025351145.1 Chitinophagaceae bacterium | reverse complement strand
ATTTGTTTATTTATTTATTTACCTATCAAGTTCAATTCGGTATTAAATACTATTGTACTTTGTTTTACCGTTATTGTAATTGGCTATTAGTAAGGAGAAAAGCATTAATTCAATAATGATTGCAAGGTTTCCATTTTTTTTTGTGTATCGAGAACGCTTTGAAGGATTTTTTGATTGTCAAAAATTTGTGCGGCTGCCAAAGGGGTCTTCAGGCTTTGAAAATCCATTTTTCGGAGATCCTCATTTACAAAAATATTGGCATGGTTCTTTTTAAAAAGTTGATATACAGTACTACTTTCCTGCATGAACAACTTTTTGCCCATTTGCAAAAATGCCGCCGAGTTACCTGCCGCCTGTGTACGGTTGTGATACATGACCACAACATCCACCTCTTCAAATAGTTGGTAATACTCTGTTCTCGACATATATTGAGTGATCGCAATGAATTTTGATCCAAATATTTCCTGGCCCAATTTTATAACTGACTCAGTGTAATTGGTTTCATCGTAATCCCCATAACTCAAAGGACAAATTATTTTTATTTCGTCTTTATTGAACCTGCTCAATAACATTAATGCATCTAAATGATTATTGGATATGGTGGCCGAATTTCCCAGCCAAAAGACCAGTGTTTTCTGATTTAATTTTCTGGCTAACGGTAAATCAGTTTCAAGGCCTATCCCGTAATAATGATATTCGAAAACCGCATTAAAATGCCCCACCCTTTTTTTTATCCAGTCATGATCCAGTGGATTCCAATGCAGAAAATAATTTAACCTTGAAAGTACCTGGTATTTTAATTTTAACCCTTCATTCAATTGCGCTTTGTATTGCTTTTTTCTTTTTAGGTTACGAAGAATATTTAATGGGTTCCCTGCAACACGTAAATATTTTGGCCTTAACTGCCGGTTGTTGTCAAAATATTTTAATGATAATGGTTCATAATTTTCTTTCTTATAAATCTCCGGAGGATCCTGCACAATTTCTCCACCCCAAAAGAATAAACCAATTTCTATTTCTGCCGGCAATGATAATATAAAATCTGTAAGCCGGTAATGTAACCAGTGAATAAAAACTTGGTCTCTTGCTGATATTTGCCTTTTTAAATTGTCAAGGCATTCTTCCAGTGAACCAACAAAAGTGATAAGCGCATGGGTAACATATTTTGCAGTTAACCTATCCCCTTCAATGATATATGTATTTTTTCCGGCACTCACTTTTTCTGAATCTTCTATAAACCCATCTATAAATTTATCATCAACCATTAAATGATAATTCATGCATCATTTTTTTTGTCAACAAGTGCCTTCGCTGGTATGCCAACTACGGTAGTATTATCAGGGACATTTTTTGTTACCACTGCACCGGCACCAACAATTACATTGTTTCCCAGTGACACACCAGGCAGTAAAGTTGCGCTTGTTCCAATGTTACAAAATTCCCCAATGGTACAATTACCCGAAATGCTTACGCCGGGTGACAGTTCACTAAAGTCGCCTAATATTGAATCATGGCCTATTGTACAATTCAGATTTATTAAACATCCTTTACCAATTGTTATGTCATTTGTAATAACTGTACCCGTCATAATATTACACCCTTCTCCAATCAAATTCCCATAATGACCAATATGCGCAAACGGGCTGATCGTTGAAATAAATTGACCATTAATTTCTTTAAATTTATTATATAATTTCTTTCTTAATTCAGGGCTTCCTAAACCAATTGTAAACCTGTTATCAGTCTGAAACAATACCCTTGCTTCGTCAATATTTTTTAAAACAGGAAATATCTCATAAAGTTTACCAGGCCCATCCGTATTCACATCATCATAGAAATAAAGGTTATTTAATTCATTTAGTTGATGAAAAATCTCAAGGACTTCTTTGGCAAAACCTTTTGCGCCAATTATAATCATTATAGTTATTTTAAAGAGAGATTATACAATCTGATATTTTCTTTACCCCCTCTGAAGAAAGCTCAAAGTACAACGGCAAACACAATACCCTTTTACTGATATCTTCCGATATAGGGCAATTTTGATATTTTACAAATGGCAGTGTATTAAGGGACGGGTAAAAATAACGCCGCCCGTAAATTTCATGATGCCTCAATCGTTCAACAGCTTTCAAAAGAAGTTCATCGGAATCAAAAACAACAGGGTAATAAGAATAATTATATTCTAATTCTTCAGGTATTTCAAGGCACCTTAAAAATGAACCCAATGCCCCGTTATATTGCTCTGCAATATCTTTTCTTTTCTTAATTATTTCCGCCATTTTAGGCAATACACACAAACCCATTGCGGCATGCATTTCAGAATTTTTCCCATTTATCCCAATGCTAAAATAATCATCATAAATATGCCCAAACTGTCTGAAAAATAATAGTTGACGGGCAACAACTTCGTTATTTGCAATAATACATCCACCCTCTACAGTATGAAAGATTTTAGTAGCATGAAAACTACAGGTACTGATATCGCCGTAGCTTAACAATGATTTTCCTTTATAAGTGCATCCAAAAGCATGTGCCCCATCATAAATAACTTTCAGATTGTATTTATCTGCAATAGTCTTTATTTTTTCAACATCGCAGGGGATGCCATATACATGTGTTGCCAATATCGCCTGCGTTTTTTCTGTAATCGCTGCCTCAATCTTATCCGCATCAATACAAAATGTAGCAGGGTCTATGTCCACAAAAATCGGTTGGCAGCCTTCCCACAAAATAGCATTGGTTGTGGCGACATAAGAAAATGGCGTAGTGATTACTTCTTTTGTTATGCTCAGTGCTTTCAATGCCATTTGCAGAACAATGGTTCCATTATTACAGAATAAAAGGTTGTTTACTTTTAAATAATCTTTTAATCCTTGTTCAAGTTCCTGAACCAATTCCCCGTTATTTGTTATCCATGCTTTATCCCATGCCCGCTTTAAAACAGCCGTGTATTCTTCAAAAGGAGGAAGATATGTTTTGGTTACGTTAATCATTATTTTTTCGCTATTACAGAAAAGCCCGTACACATAGCACCTTCAATAAATTTGTTGGTATAATCCTTGTAAATAATTTTATCAGCTTTGTACAGATATTTTATTATTGGCATTAAAATACGGGACAAAACTTTTCTCTTATATTTTGACATCCAGCTCCTTTTTACCCAGCAGGCTAAAAACTGCGCAAGGCTTGCATGCCAGTTTCCAAAGGTTTGTATTTCAACAGATGTAAAGCCCGCTTCTTTAAACATCCGCTCTAATGAAAAAGGGGTGTACCGGTATTCATCATAAGGAACATCATGTAAATTCCATAAAAAAGGTACTGTAATAAAAACAATACCATCCGGGCTTAAAACCCTGTTCACTTCTTTTAAAATATTGACAGTATTTGGTGTGTGCTCAAGCACTTCAATTAATATGGTTGTATCAATAGTTTCATTGGGCAGGGGTATATTAATTCCATCCCAAAAACAATCGGGTTTAAATACATGTTGCTCGTAAACCGGGTTCGCAATATCCATCCCTATATATTTGGTTACGGGGGAATTTTCTACTATTAATTTTTTATAGGGCATCCGGCCGCACCCCAAATCCAGAAGAGTTCCTTTGAAATATACAGGTGATATTTTTTTTATATATTCGACTTTTTGACTTAATGGAAAATATATATCCATATTATCCAAAGTCAATGAGAGCTCCCGGTAATCTGTCATCAATGTATTTCAAAATTTAATTTCGGCCTCACTGCACCAACCCATTTACGGGCCCATTGAACATCCCTTTCATCTTCTACATCAAAACTGATGATTTCGTTTATAGAAAAAAGCGGTTTTATTTTTTCACTATCCACAAAATAAATATCTACAAAGTACCTTCCGTCATTCAATAAATTAGCCGGTATCTCCAATATGGAAGTGTGGATGCCAGGTCCAATATTTTTTATTTCTGAAAGTGCATTAAAAATTACGGTATCATAGGAATCCTTAAGTATCAAACTCAGGTTTAACATCAAAGGGAGGATTACTTCAAAACTAAATTCGATATTGATCTTACTGCTCACTTTAAATACATTGGAATCAGAATAGGAGTTGGCAGAAATAAATTTAATGAACTCATTTTTAATACCCGGTTCGTTTGCAGCTTCTGTACTCTTAATCATTAAATTTCTTCCATGCAGCATATATTCATTAAGGGTGTCATTCATATCGCCCATAAAATGAATCATCCCATTCTTCAGGAAAATCCCATGCTCGCAAATATTTTTTATTGCCAGCATATTATGGCTCACAAATAAAACGGTTCTTCCATCCTTTTCGCTAACATCTTTCATTTTGCCCAGGCATTTCTTTTGAAATTCCGCATCCCCAACGGCAAGCACTTCATCTACAATTAATATGTCAGGCTCCAAATGTGCTGCTACCGCAAAAGCCAGGCGCACATACATGCCACTGCTGTAGCGTTTTACCGGTGTATCTATATATCTTTCCACACCGGAGAAATCTACGATCTCATCAAACTTGCGCTTAACTTCTTTTCGCGTCATACCCAGTATAGCACCATTTAAAGAAATATTATCTCTTCCTGAAAGTTCCGGATTAAACCCTGTCCCAACCTCAAGTAAGGATGCTATGCGCCCCTTGATCTTTATTTGTCCTGTAGTAGGTGCAGTAACTTTCGACAATATTTTAAGCAGGGTTGATTTACCGGCACCATTTCTGCCAACAATACCTAATACATCCCCCTGATGCACTTCAAAATTTATCTCTTTCAAGGCCCATACATACTCGCTCTCACCCTTTTTAGACCGGTCATTTTCTTCGCCAATTTTTAGGTAAGGATCTTCTTTACCCGCAATGCGATGCACCCAGCGGTTAAGGTCATCTCCCAGTGAGGCCCTGCCTACTTGCCCAAGCCTGTATTGCTTTGATAAATTCTCTACACGAATCACAACTTCGCTCATAACTTATGAATTATTCGTCCGGTTTTTTTTGATCGTGCTGCCCAAAGGATAAAATGTGCAACATTTTTTTTACTTACCCAGGAGTATCGCAGCTATTAAACGTCTCTTGCGTCGCACTCTTGTACTCAGGAAATTCTATTTGGCACTATGCACACAAAATTACAAATGCATAAATTCATACTGTGCAAATTGCCATAAAAACAATAATCTAACCCCATTGTAAAGTCTTTTTAATTTTATTTACAATGAAGTATAATTTATGTAAATGCAGAAAAGGAAATTCTCTAAAATACATTTCTAATATCTTATGTGCTCTCCTTATTCCCAACTTATTTAATTCGTTCAAATACTTCCTGTATTCCGCAAAAAGGGTTTTCCTTTTTACAATAACCCTGTAATTTTTATACGCTTTGCTCCAAATGAAAAGGTGCAGTAATAATAATGGTTCTACATACTTTAACACTACTCTTTTCTCCGAATGATTTTTAAATGTAGTTGAGTCAGATGAAACTCTAAATGTTACTAATTCCTGGTTAACGTAACTAAATCCGATATTGGAAACAACGCGCAATGCAAATTCATAATCACATAGTTGGGAAATGTAATTATTAAATTCTCCAAACCTTCTTGCAACAGATTTGTGATATAAAAAACAAATGGGTTCCCCAAGATAATTCATAAGAATATTTTTTTCCGCAATTGATTGATTATGCTCTGGTGAAACATATGTATCCGATGCAAAAAACCTATTCAATTTGATAACGTGATTTGTAAAAAAACTTTTTAGCCCCTGGCTCGAATTTTCCTCAATTAGAAAATTTCTATTACATATCACAAATAGACTTTTATCCAGCACTGCTCTGTCATACATGATTTGAATACAACCCGGACTCATATAATCGTCCTGAAATAAAAATTTGATCCATTCGCCTCTTGCTTCTTCAACACAAGAATTCCAATTACTTGTTAAACCTTTATTAGCCGTATTCCTTATAACGCGGACAACTTCTTTATTTCCCAGTTCAAACTTTTGAGCAATTTCATAGCTGTCATCATTGGAACAATCATCTACTAACAATATTTCAAACGACCCTTTAAATTTCTGTTCCAATGCAGACGAAATACTTTTTTCCAAATACTTTGAACCATTATACACAGGTATGCAAATTGTTATATCCAAAAGAATTGTTTAAAAGGAATTGAATTGATAATTTTTATGCGCTTAGATGTTCCTTTTACACTTTATTAAAAAAAAAGCTACATATTTTTTAAAGCTCTTCGTATCAAAATCTATTTACAAAAAATATATCAGAAATCAGAATTATTATATCTTATTACCAATTCATCTTATTGCGCACCAAAACCGTATTCCTACTTTTTGAATTTACTCATTACCTTCTGAAAAAAAAGAGCTACCCTGTAAGTTTTTGAACCCTTTAAAGACTTGATATAATTCGGGTAATATTGAATCAACCATTTTTGTGAAATGTATTCATCATCTTTTGAGTATAATTCGAGCTTTTGCAGGAAGGCTTGCCAGTTAGTTTCTTTCATTAAGAGCCTTAAATGCTCGACCATATATTTTCTTTTTTGGGAAAAAAGTTTTTCGTTAACTAAAGGCCCAAAGCCTTCTTTGCTCAAGTTATTCAATACAACCAGCCAACGCTCTAAAACCATGGCAACACTAAGTCCAGACCATACACCACCGTTATGTACCCTATAAATGGCCATGCGTTCAGGGAAATATTTTATCAATCCACTTCTTGCATTAAGCATATGCAAAACATAATCACCAACCGGGGAAAATTTATACCATTCTGGAAAATCTGTAAAAAGACCATTTCTGAAAACTACAGAAGGTGTATGAATCATATTATCTGTTGCAAGATCTTCAATGGAATAAGTATGTTCTTGTGTTTCAATATTTTTTCTTGAACGTGTTAGTTTATTCTTCTCATCTAATTCATTCACGGCATGAAAGCATATTGAAAATCCACTGTTCATTTCCAAAAAATCAATCTGCTTTTGGAGTTTGTTTTCATCAACCCAATAATCATCCCCTTCGCACAATGCAATATATTTTGTTTTCGCAAAAGCATATAATTGAATAAAATTTGGCATCATTCCAAGGTTAACCTTGTTCCTGATATATGTAATTTGATCGGGGTAAAGATTTCGATAATGATTGACGATTTGTGCGGTCTCATCAGGTGAAGCATCATCACCAATAAATAAATGAAATGGAAAGTTTGTTTTCTGCCTAAGAACACCTTCAATAGCTTGTGCAATAAAATTCTCCTGCTTATATGTTATCATTAAAACGGAAATCATGAAAATCTTATACTGGGATAGTTTGTTCGAAATAAGATTCCGAATAATCGACGGTTACCATTTTCTTTATTTCCTGTCAATTATATAAACATAAAAGATTTTTCAGGCATTAAAAACCAATAAACCTTTCATTAATATTTGACATTATGGGCATGTTGATATTTGCTAAAGGGCTAAAAAATTAGTCTTGCATACATGTTTTTAAAAAATTTAGTCTTTGTTTAAACTGATAGTCAGAATTAAATAATTCAAATGCTTTTTCTTTGCCTTTTATGCTAACATTTTTTATTTTTTCAGGATTACTTAAAATAACATCAATTTTCTTTAAAATGCTGTAGCAATTACTTTCAATTAAAAAAATATCTTTTTCATCCTCAAATTTTGTGTAAACATTATCTCCTGTCGGGTCAGCGGTCATCATGGCCACACCAAAAAGAGAAGCATCAACCACGGCGCCGGTTGGAAATCCATCAAAAGCTCCATGAGCAAGCACATTTGCCTTAACCGGTGAAACAATAATATCTATATCAGAATAGAAATTTTTAAACCATTCAAAATTTTGATGATTATAAAATGTTATTGAGCCTTGCTTGACAGGATATAACAAATCGTCCTGATTGAACCCTCCTATTACGTGAAACTTTATGAAATCATATTTATTGGACAAGGATGCTGCAATATTGCAGAAAACATCAAATCCTTTATCTATGCCAAAGTGCATATATTTTGAAGCGACAAAGCAAATATCAAGAGTGTCCTTATTGATTCCATAATACTTCTTTTCATGATTAAGGTGATACTTTGTCAAATCCATTGTACCGCCATAAATAAATTTTATTTTTTTTTCACTGAAGGAGAGACGATTAATTAAATAGTCTTTTGTGCTTTGCTGAGTTACAATTAACCCCTTAAAAAGCTTAGATTGTTTAAGTTTTTCTAGAAATTTTTCACATTCGGGGTCATATAGTTTAAATCCCCCACCTGGGTAAAGAGTAAATGCAAAAGGAATTTGAAATCTTTCTAACACAGGAAATATTTCAATTAAATTATTAATAAATAAACAATATGCCAGTTTCGTATTTACTGAAATCTCATTATCATTATCAATTGGAATAACTACATCAGACTTTAAGGAAAATGTATTCAAAAAAGTTTCTTTATCCTTATTAAACTCACGGTTTGCAATTTTCGACTTATCGGTAGGCTTATAGAAATTTTTTAAACAAATCAATTTTGCCGTATCAAAATTTTTAAGATAGTATACCATTTCAGCTGCCCTCCACGAGCCTAATAAGTTAGGCAAAAAATCATCAAAAATCAGTAGGTCACTTTTGTAATGAACGTTATATGCACAGGCATCAAACTTTGCTTTTCTCCTGCTTTCTGTTACTTGGTCATTCCTTTTATTTTTGAATAAAAAATTAATTGTCGTTTTTATCATATCCTTCATCAAAATAAATTAACTATTCTTTTTGGATCTATAATTCGTTTGAATAACTCCAATATTAAATTGACATTATTTATAAAAACACAACTCAATTTTTACGATTTTTACCATTAGTAAATATCGATGAACAATGATATATAATTTCAATTAACAATTTCCCAAAAGCAGTAATTATTAACTGGGGCGAATTTATTGCGGGTTGCTGCTCAATGACCAATAAAGGACTAAACCTTGCAGAGTGCGACGCAACTGGGTTTCATAGTAGCAGATCAGTTTGGTTCATAATAAAAATATACATCTCAAATAATGTATATTGTAATCAATACTAAAAACAAAAATTGCTTACCATGATTTCCTAACAGCAACATTAATTGCTTAGGCTCCCTTTTATTAAATTAGCGATATCTGTTGAAACCCTGCAACCTGATTTTTTTTCTAAATGGGCCCCATCAACATACGAAAACGAATTGCATGAATCAATGAAACTATAGTAGGGTACATTATATTTTTTTGCAACAGTATTAATAATGATATCAAATTGAGGCATTTTTTGCTTTTCCATTTGCAGGATCTTTGCAATAGCGGGCAAACGTACAAGATATACATCGCCGTGTTGTTGTAACAAAGCAATGGTTGCTTCTAAATATTCCAGCCTTTTAGACGAAAATTCGAAACGTGGATAGAAATCATTTTGATACAGATAGATCATCCCTTCAGTTCGGTTAGCTATTGCCAAACTGTCCATCGGGGCTTTAATTTCAAACCAGCCATCGTTATGCAATAAAGAAAATGGATGTTCATCCAATTTATTTATTACTAGGTTTATATAGGGGCTGCTATAACAATTAAATAAATAGTCAATATTGGGATTCATATTAAAAAAATGTAACTGGTCTAATACACGGCCCTCTTCTTCAAATGCAGAGGAGTCGTTGGGGTTAGCAGGGGCGGCACAAATTGACCAGGGCGTTACTTCTAAAATAAACACCCCTTTGCCTGCGTCTTCCTTCAACTTCTGTTGAATAGCCCTGTAATAAACAGGCCCATAAGCTGAGAGGCCAAGACTGAAAGCAAAATTATACATATCAATACCGGGGTAAACCGTACTTAATACGGAATCAATTATAGCCGGTTGTATTCCCTGCGCGGCGCGTGATATACCAAGAATCATGGCTGATTGTTTGGGGGAAGTGAACCTTAAATAATATTCATCTGAATAACCATCGCCTAAAAATGCATACAAATAAAAAAAGACGATTAACGCAATCGGGAACGCAACAACTTTATAAATAAACCTTTTCATTTTTAGAACTGGAAATAAATAAATGTGTTCTCGCGGAAAGAGCCAAAGACCACTATTATAAAAAGGATAAATAAATAAACCGCATGCCGGGTATAGCTCTTTTTAAATTTAAAAAAAAAGAACTCAATATCATGGTTCCTGCACAGCCACTCAACAAAAAAAAAGATGCCTATAATGAAAGGAAGATAATACATAGGCGGATCAAAACTTTCAGTGGCATAAAAGGGGTGAGTGAAAATTCCTTTTATGTATTGAAAAGCCTGCGTCATGTTATCTGCCCTGAAAAAAATCCATGCAAAGCAAACCAGGATATAAGTCCATAGAATATTTAAAGTTTCTCTTAATGAGGGCAGAAAAGAATGAGGAGCAAGCGGACCCGTATTATCCCTGTTTTTCTTAAGCAACAATAAGGGTAAAAAATAAAGTGCGTGCAACAAACCCCAAACAATAAAAGTCCAGTGGGCACCATGCCAAAGACCACTAAACAAAAAAACAATAAGGATATTTATAACTGCTTTTTTTGTGCCTTCTTTGCTTCCGCCAAGGGGTATGTATAAATAATCCCTAAACCAGGAAGAAAGGGAGATATGCCACCTTCTCCAAAATTCAGCGATGTCACGTGAAAAATAAGGGAACCTGAAATTAATTAATAACTCAAAGCCAAATAATTTTGCTGTACCTCGGGCTATGTCAGTATAACCGCTGAAGTCGCAATATATCTGGATGCTGAAATAAATAACCCCTGTTATTAAAAAAAAGCCGGGTTGATTTGCGTTGTCCCTGAAAATGCTGTGAACGATTGGTGATAAAGAATCCGCGATAACAATTTTTTTGAAAAACCCCCATAGCATTAACTGGAGACCCTGAACAGATTTACGGTAACTGAATTTTCTTTCCTGTTTTATCTGTGGCAAAAAATGCCAGGCCCTTTCTATTGGGCCAGCAACAAGCAGAGGGAAAAAACAAACAAAAACGGCATAGTTAATAAAATTTTTTTCTGGTAAAATCTTATTTCTGTAAATATCAAACACGTAAGACAATCCATGAAATGTATAAAATGAAATCCCTACCGGAAGTGCAATATTTAATAAACCCGGGTTTGCATGAAAACCAAAATAATTAAGAAAAGCAGCAAATGATGTGGCGAAAAAATCATAATATTTAAACACACCAAGTATGCCCAGGTTATTGACTATACTCAGCCATAAGAACAACTTTTTCCTTTTCTCCGTATTATAAATGGCAATACCAAATCCATAGTCAATAATGGTAGATAAACATAATAAAAGAAGAAAACGCCAATCCCAAAAACCGTAAAAAACATAACTGGCAACAAGTAATAAACAATTTTGGACACTTAGCCTTTTATTAAATAAAAACCAATAAAGGGAATATACAATTACAAGAAAAAAAGCAAAATAAATGGAGTTGAAAAGCATTGGTATTTTAAAGCATTTAAGTATTAAACCTTACAGTATTTTACACCGTATCCATAAAACTGCTTTCAACCTTATTAAAAATTAAAATACCCAAAAAGAGGAAGACAATGGTACATCCAATACTATACAAAAATAAACCAGTGTCAAAAGTACCCACACCAAATACCCCATACCTAAACCCCTCTACCAAAGGCGTTAAGGGGTTCCATTCTATTAACACTTTATACTTCGATTGTTCCAGGTACGACAATGGATATACAACCGGCGTAACATACATAAGCAACCCAACACCAAAACCTATTAATATATTCAGGTCGCGGTACTTGGTGGTGAGGGAAGAAATAATAATACCCAGTCCCAATCCCAATGCCGCCATTATCAAAACAATAACCGGCAGCAGCAAAGTATGCCAACCTATATCGGTGGTATAGATACCCGAAAAAGAATAGTAGATGATCATACCCAATAAAAGTGCGCACTGTATACCAAATTTTGCCATATTGGAAAGTATAGCCGATAAAGGCATTACCAGGCGGGGGAAATATACCTTACCAAATATGCCGGCATTCGCAGTAAACGTACCGGAAGTGCTGCTTAAACAGGCAGAGAAATAGTTCCAGATAGTAATACTGCCCATGTAAAACAAAGAAGGCGGTAACTGGTCTGTTGGAATTTTAGCAATCTTATTAAACAAAATCACGAAAAGGAAAGTGGTCATTACGGGCTGTATAATATGCCATAATGGCCCGAGGATTGTTTGCCGGTACTGGGATGCAAAACTGCGTTTTACAAATAATAAAATGAGGTCGCGGTATTGCCATACTTCCTTTAACCGTATATCGAACAAACCCCTTTTTGGTGATATGATTTCAGTCCAGTTACCGGGTGTATCTGTTGCTTTATTCATCAAAGTAAGCTGATAATTTTTATTTTTTAAGCGCAGTTATTTATCCTGCCTTTCGTGCTTTCTTCAACCCCTTGTACACTTTATAATGGATACCCGCATTGATACGCAGGCGTTTTAATTCTGATACAATGAGTTTGCTTAGAGCAAAAAAATAAGAGCCTTTAAAGAGTTCTGAAGCATGTCCGCTTATTTTTTCTTTCGCCGCAATATCAATAACCTGTTTGTATATTTTATGTTCCCTTGAAAAGGGCTTGCAGTAAACATAAAAGCAGGGCACATTGTACAGGACAGTAAAACCCTTTTTAAGTATTTCAAGCGACCAGAGTTTATCTTCACTCGAGTTAACGCCTTCATTAAAAGGCTGCAGTTGCCAGCATGCTCTTTTTAAGGCAGCACAATGGTTTACCATAAAATTATTCCAGTTGTTCCAGGCAAAATCTTTGTTGCTGCTGAATAATAACTGTTGTGTTCCGTGTTGAATACTGGTTGCCACATCAGTTGGCGAAGCAGCAAGTATAAAGCGCAATGCGGCAACATTTTCATCTTCAAAATACTGCGGTATATTTTTTAAAAAATATTCATTCAAAAGAATAACATGCGAACTTAACACCAGGATGATTTCGCCGCTGCATTTGGCTATACCATAATTAAGTGCATGGCCGTAAGTGAATGCACTGCGTTTTAAAGTAACCACTTTGCACCCCATTTGCTCAGCTACTGTTACTGAATCATCATCCGATTCATTATCAACCACAATTACTTCATACTCAAAATCTGTAACCTGCTTTTGCAATGCAAGCAGTGTTTGCCGCAGGCTTTTTGATTCGTTTAAATTCCTGATTAAAATAGAGAGATACATACAATGATAAGTAACACTTTACTAAAATTGGGTTGTTTAATTTTTATTTAAGCTCAAAAAATCATCAAGTTAATTTTTTCTACTTTTTATACCAGCTCTTGCATAAGGTGCCTTCTGCGGTTCGGTCCCGCCGCAGGCGCATAAGCGTCAAGGTAAACAATAGCAATAAGCGCTATGATTCTTACTCAATAAGCATTCCAGCGAGTTATTAGGGACTTGAATTTAAGCACTTCGCACCTGATACCAGTTGTCTCATAAGGCGCCTCTTTCGGTTCGGTTCCGCCGAAGGCGAAATTGAAAAAATGCGAAGCATATTTTTTCAAAGAAGCGAAAGCAGCGCCGTTGAGACAACGAAGCCATGCGGCTTTAGCATTAAAAACATTGCGTTTGAACGCTGTTAAAATAAAAATTAACTTGGCACCAATCCGCCGCGGATGTTGCAGCAAAGAAGCGCAGGCAGCGCCGTTGCAAGAGCGAAGCCATGCGGCTTGAGCCAAAAATGTAAATCCATGAGCAATTTTACAACCGACAAATTCTATTTAAACACTGTGATACTGAAAATATTGAACAAGGCCGGCAAAGGCTCACGTAACCTTTTACGCATCTTTAAATGCCTTTTGCTTTTTTGTTTGCCAGAAATCTTCGCTGCTTAATATGTTGAAAAATCCTGTATCGCTGTTGCCTGTTCCAAATAATTGCTGCGCGTTTATTTTATGCGCTAATGCTTTATCAATTGCTTTTTTTATTTCATCCGCTTCATAACCGGTATGGATAATATCGGGATTGCTTGTGCGGTTAAACTGCCTGCTGCCAACATTAACCGTGGGCACGCCATAGTAAGGTGCTTCGCGGATGCCTGCACTCGAATTGCCAATAATAAACTGCGCATGCTTTAATAAACTAAGGAACGACTCGAACCGGATGGAGGGGAATATTTTATATTTTTCATTGAAGCCCAACCTTTGTACATGCTGCATAATAATGGCTGCACCTTTATCATTATTGGGAAAAACAACCACATAATTAAGCCCTGAAGATTCGAGCACATTAAAATAATTTTCCGCATACAAAGCCAGTTGGTCTTCCTCAGTTGTTACCGGATGGAAAAGCGAAAGTGCATAAGCTTCAAACGGAATTTCATAATATTCCTTTACTGTTTTTACACTGGGTAATTTATCGGACAACATAACATCCATATCAGGCGAACCAATTAAAAAAATAGAAGACCGAACTTCGCCCATTTGCTCTAAACGCTTTGCTGCATCTTCGTTTGCAACAAAATGTGTGTGGCTTAATTTAGAAACTGCATGGCGTATCAGCTCATCAACTGTACCCGACAATTCGCCCCCTTCAATATGCGCAACAAGGATATTATTCAATGCCCCAACTGTTGCTCCGGCAAGTGCTTCTATCCTGTCCCCATGCACTGCAATAAGGTCGGGCTGAATCATGCGCACATAGTTTGCAAACCCTTCAATCGTTCTTGATAAAGTAATGTCCATTAAAGATTCACTGTCGTGATTAATATACCTGTAAATATTCTGGTAACCGCATTTGGCAATTTCATTGACTGTGTATCCATACTTAACATCCATGTGCATGCCCGTGGCAAATAGGTGTACTTCAAATGCATCGCTGGTGCTTAATATTTCTATCAGCGATTTCAGTTTGCCAAAATCTGCACGGGTGGCTGTAAGGAAAACGATCTTTTTTTTCATTGAGAGAACTCTAAATACAGACCACAATGTTTATTTGGACGTGGCCTCAGAAAAAAGGCGTAAAGAAATTTTCGGAATTAAAGTATTGAGTACCCAAAATTTACAATTCAGAACGCTGTGCTTACTATCAAAAACATAAATCAAAAACACACTTCAATGTCTGAAGCTGGCGAGGATAGATACATAGAGGAAGCGACCATCAATA
>JANXWM010000584.1 GCA_025351145.1 Chitinophagaceae bacterium | reverse complement strand
GGTAAAAGGTAATGTCTAATTTTCCGTAGGCTATTTTATTGGGGGCGCAGAGTTTAGCCAGTTCATTTACCATCCGGTCGCTTAAAAAAATGCCCCTTGGCTGCATGCCGATAAATACGGTGTTTTCCAGCTCCAGGTGATTTTCGAGTACCTGCTGGGCAGTCTTTTTATGCTGAGTGCAACCTGTTGTTCGGTTAATATAGATTTCAACTAAGTCAATTTTGCACTAAAATAAATCATTCAACTGCACAAACAAAAATCCCTGCATTGTGCAGGGGAATATTTGTTTTATTTTTTTAAGCCCGGCTAAAGGATTCTTTGTGGATCTTTACTTGCGTCGCACTCTTGTACAGTTAGATATTCTATGGAGCTTAGGTTCAAAAGCCAACGGCTAAACAATAGCAGTTGCTGGCTCATAAATCACTTGGGTCATTGAAACTTCAGGCATCAGTTCATCAAATGGTACATTCACCTGCTGAATCAATTTTTCTTCAAGCACACTGGCGAAGGCTTCAAAGTAAGCGATAACATCTTCTCTTATATTGCGCTTTAACCAGCGAAAACCCCCAGGCAAATTGTTGAGCACTTCACGGTCTTCAAGGTATTCCAGGTTGTGAATATCCGTCGGTGTTAACCCAAGCTGCTGCAGTTTAAACAGCAGCAGGCTAAAGGGTGCATCGGTAACCCCGCAATAATCTTCGGCGAGTTCTGTCCACTCGCCAATGCCCGTGTGGGCATATTGAAGTATTTCTTCTTTGCTAAGTTGTGTTACCACCTGTAAAAAGTTGCCACAGTTACAGCTTCCATGATTGCCCCAGGCATATTGTGCACCTTTCTTCAAACGCGAAGCTGTTTCTCTTAATGCTGCAATAAGTTCTATTGTTGGATTTGCCATATGCGATTGATTTGATGTCTTTATAACAATACTGCTGAAAGAAAGTTTTGAGATAAAATTTTTAAAGCTGCATCATGCTGCATAAAGTTATTGTGTACAAGAGTGCGACGCAAGAAAAGTTGATAAGAAATCCCTAAGCCCGGTACATAAAAATTACCCGCAATAATTAAATGCTATAAATTGCGTTTTACTTTGTACTTGTATGAAAAAATCAATAAAAATCCTGTGGCGTTTATTTTTTCTTGGGCTGGCATTTTTTGTATTAATGATTGTGCTTGCCAGTTGGGGAGCCTTTGGCAGCATGCCTTCTATTGAGGAACTGCAAAACCCTTCTGCATCGCAAAGTAGCCAGGTATATGCAGATGATGGTACCCTGATGGGGAAATATTACCTGCAAGACAGGGTGAATTCAGATTATAAAGACATTAGCAAATACGTGATCAATGCGTTAGTAGCAACTGAGGACAAACGCTTTTACGATCACAGCGGTATTGATCCGCGTTCACTTGCACGTGCAGTATTTCTGCTGGGTTCGCAGGGTGGTGCCAGTACTATTACCATGCAAACCGCTAAGAATTTATTTACGGATGATCCCAGCAGCAATATTATTGTGCGTATGATTCAGAAGCTGAAAGAATCGATCATTGCCATAAAGCTCGAAAGGAATTTTACAAAGGAAGAGATTATTACTGTTTACCTGAACACTGTTGCATTCAGCGATAATGTATTCGGTATACGCAATGCTGCTAAAACATTTTTTCAGAAAGAGCCAGACCGTTTAAGTATTGAGGAAGCTGCGGTTTTGGTAGGCATGGTAAATGCGCCAAGTGCATACAATCCCCGCACATACCCAAAAAGGGCACTGGACAGAAGGAACCTTGTGCTTGACAGGATGGCCGAAAGTAATTTCATCAGCGAAGCGGAGGCTGCTGCTGTAAAAGGTAAAACCATTAGCCTTAATTACAAAAAGCTTGATGAAACAGCAGGTCTGGCCCCTTATTTTAGAATGGTACTGGGTGAAGAAATGAAGAAGTGGTGCAAAGAACATAAAAAATCGGATGGTGAAAATTACAACCTGTATAAGGACGGATTAAAGATTTACACCACACTTAACCCACGCATGCAGTTGTATGCTGAAGAAGCTGTAGCCAAGCATATTGCTTACATGCAAAAGATATTAAACTCGCAGCAGAATATAAAAGATGGCAGTGTTTGGAAAGGTTACGAGAATGTACTCGAATCTGCCATGAAACAAACAGACCGCTGGAAAAACATGAAGAAAGAGGGTGTTAGTGATGATGAGATTAAAAAGACTTTCTATGTAAAAACCCGTATGAAAGTTTTTGCATGGAACAACAACCGTTCAAAAGATACCACGATGACTCCGTATGATTCCATTAAATACCATCGCCAAATGCTGCAGGCCGGCTTTATGGCAATGGATCCGCTAAGTGGCGAAGTAAAAGCCTGGGTAGGCGGTATAGACTATAAAACTTTTAAGTACGATCACGTAAACATAAATACAAAGCGGCAGGTTGGTTCTACCATAAAACCATTGCTGTATAGCCTTGCTATTGAAGATGCAGGCTTTACACCTAATACAATGGTAGAAGATGTGCAGCAGAGTTTTAAAGGTTACGGTATGGTGCCGGCAACCGATAAAACCTGTACCGGTCAAACCATGCCGATGGCCGAAGCACTGGCACTTTCGAGAAACTGCGCCACAGCTTACATTATGAAACAATTAGGTTCAGAGGGAAATGATGGCGCTAAACGGTTTGTAGATTTTTTGCGTAACTGCGATATAAAAGCCAAAATAGATCCTTACCCATCCATAGCCCTGGGCGCTGCTGAAATTTCGCTTTACGAAATGATGCAGGCATACAGTATGTTCCCGGGCAGGGGCTTTAATGTAAAGCCAATGTACATTACCCGCATTGAAGACAAAAACGGCAATGTGCTGCAGACCAATATTCCGCAACGCAAAGAAGTAATCAGCGAGGTAACAGCTTATTCAGTAATCAATATGATGGAAGGTGTGCTGCAGTTTGGTACCGGTAAAAGCATCTGGCGCTATGGCGTTAGCGGAGAGGTGGCTGGTAAAACGGGTACTACCAACGATAACAGCGATGCATGGTTTATGGGTTATACGCCCCAACTTTTGTGCGGCGTTTGGGCCGGTTGCGACGACCGGTTTATCCGTTTCAGCAGTACAGCGGTTGGCCAGGGTGCCACGGCGGCTTTGCCTGTTTGGGGATACTTTTACGATAAAGCTTCTGGCGATAAAAACCTTGCATTGGATGTTGCCTCAACTTTCCCTAAGCCTGAGGTAATGCAGAACGATATCAGTTACGACTGGATAAACAATGTGCCCCAGGAACTGGGTGCAGAGGGCGGCGATATTGGCAATGGCAACTCTGCCGATTATGGCGGCGACTCAATACCCAACATAAAGCCCGAAGATATTGCTCCGGAAAGCGTACTTCCTGTTGCAGATTCTGCAAACAAAAAAAATAGCCCCGGTGCCGAAAAAAACACACCGCAACCCAAGGCAGTTATGCCTAAGAAGGATCCTCCGGGCGGCCAGCGTAAGTAATTTTTTTTGAACCTTAGCTGTATTACTACTATTAAGCTTTTGTTGTGTCACTCACTTGTACGCTTTGTCATTTATTCAGCATGGCACGGGCAGCTTAACTTTTATGCACCAAACCATATTGTGCTGCATTGCTTTATTCAGCATAAAACAATTGCCGTGAACTACCAAAACGAGGGTAAAAGCATGGGAACCTGCGAAGCATAAATCTTATATTCATTACCAAATGTTCTTACAAGTTTTTGCTCTTCAAAGCGGGCACCAATAATCGTATAAACCAGAATACACAAAAAAGAAATAAAGTTTGAGACTAAGGGCTGCAACAAAAAAATACCAAAGATAAACACTAATGTCCCTGTATATAAGGGATGCCTTACATAGCTGTTCATCCCGCTTACCTGCAGGTGGATTTCAGTATCCTGTTTCTTGAGCAATGCATTAATGCCGCTGAGATCAAGGAAATATTTTTTCATGCAAATAAGCATGATAATTAAACCTGATGCAGAAAAACCAACAGCTATTATTTTTTCTGCAAAAGAAACCGGCCATAAAAATATGCTGCTGATGCTGAAATTATAATACAGTATATAACATAAACTTACCGTGGCTAAAATGGAATAGCAGAGCCTGTAAAATTCGAACCTTTTTTTAAATAATGGCCGTATTAGCTGCTTGCATTTTTCTGTGGCCAGCAAACTGTGCATAAGGCCAAAAATAAGCCAGCAGCAGGCCAGCCATATGTGTTGAAATGTGTTCAGTTTAAAAGATTTTAAATATGATTGTGGTGTTAATACGGCGCAAATTTACCAGGCGCTGTTAAACCCGTCTTTTAAAGCTGTGTGGTATTTACGCAAATCGAATGAATAAAGATATGGCGCTTTATGTGCCACACCTTGCCGCCTTTGTTTTAAACGCTTTAATATGTTATAGGAAAGCATTTTACGCTGAAAGTTGCGCCTGTCAAGTTTTTTGCCGAGTATGGTTTCGTAGAGCTTTTGTAATTCGGGCATGGTAAATTTATCTGGCAACAGATTATAGCCTACCGGCTCGTAACGAAGGTGGGTGCGCAATGTAAATAATGCCTGCTGAATAATATTACTATGATCCATTGCAAGATTGGGCAGGTTATCAATATCGTGCCATTCACAATCCTCTGAAAAAAGATCGTAGGTTGCATTTACGGCTTTAAAATCTACCAGGGCATAGTAGCCAATGGTTAAAAACCGTTGCAGCAACCAGTTATTGGCGGGAGCTTTTGTTCCTGTATTTTCAAAAGCTATCTTGGTTATATTATTGTCGCAGCGGTTCGGATCTCCAAAAACATAAAACTGCTGAAGGAAGATGTCATGGAGGCCTGTTCTTTCACTTAATATACGTTGGGCAGAAACATCAATATGCTCTTCTTTGTAAATAAAACCAGCTGGTAATCCCCACCCGCCAAGATTGGCAATTTTTAATAGGAGCACTTTTAGCTGGCCGTCATGAAACCCAAAAATTACACAGTCAATCGAAATGCAGGGCATAAAATATTTTCCACCACGAAGCCTGAAATCATGAACTGTTTT
>JANXWM010000701.1 GCA_025351145.1 Chitinophagaceae bacterium | reverse complement strand
GCTTTTATAACTTATCTCCGCTTCACCGCTGTAACCGCCTGTTACGAGGGCTATTGTTTTTTTCATGAAGTACACTGATTAATTTAAAGAAGCAAAGAAATAGAATTTTTTATGAAGGAAACTTTAATTAGTTACTGCTTTTATAAAATAAGACAGATTTTTTTGTGAGCCGGGCCAAAGAATGTCTATGAAGCTTCCGTTGCGTCGCACTCTTCTACGTTCGGACTATGCATGGGCTTTACCGAAGCGTATGCCCAACTGCATTTAAAGCGGTTTTATTTTGTAAACCAGCCTGCACATTGCCCAATAGAATACCAAACGTACAAGAGTGCGACGCAAGAAAAGCTGATAGCAGCAATACGGCTTAATCAATAAAAAAATCTGTATTACATGAGGAATAAACGACGGCCTTGCCCAAAATAAAAGGTGAAGGAAACTAAGCCTTCACCTCTTGTTGCGGAACATATCACCCGCCGATTTAGTGTCGCCGTTATTGCGACAGGTATTATAACTGAAAGGTATGCCATCCATGCAAAAAAACAAATAATATTTACTGGATTTTTTCCTTAATATTAAGCATATCAGATGTGCATTTTCTCTTTCTTCGCCATTAGCTCATGTACTGTTTCCGTATACATTTCATCGGGTATACAGCAGTCAACCGGGCAAACAGCGGCACACTGCGGTTCTTCGTGAAAACCCTGGCACTCTGTACATTTATTTGGAACAATAAAATAGGTATCTACAGCAATAGGTTCAAACTTATCGTCTGCATTTACTACTGTTCCATCGAGCAAAGTAAATTGTCCTTTTACAGTAGTTCCATCAGAGATAGACCACTCGACCCCGCCTTCGTAAATCGCATTGTTCGGGCACTCGGGCTCACAGGCTCCGCAGTTAATACACTCTTCTGTTATTTTAATAGCCATAGTATCTTTAATTTTGATTTTTCGAAGGTGATAAACTTAACGATTATTGCCAAATATACTTTACAGTTTTTTAATATTTTTTAATGGAATTACAACAACGTATAAATCTATTGCTTCGCCTGGGTGACTATATGAGAAGTGATGACCCACAGCTTGATGACATAAAAGACAAAGCCCATAACCTTAATCCCTGGTTTGTGCCCGAATTTATAAGCATGTCCATCAGCAATATTGCCAATGAGTTTCTTGAAGAGGATAAACTAAATAAATGGATAAGTAACTACACCATAAAGGCAGACGGAACTTCGAAGTCTGTAGGGATTGTTATGGCAGGCAATATTCCGCTGGTTGGCTTTCATGATTTGCTCTGTGTAATTATGAGCGGGCATGCCCCGGTAATAAAAGCTTCTTCAAAGGATGATGTGCTAATAAAACATTTGGTGCAAAAAATGTACGACTGGGATCCTGAGGTTAAAAATTACATTTCGTTTGCCGAAAACCTGAAGGGCTGCGATGCTTATATAGCCACGGGCAGCAATAATTCGGGCAGGTATTTTGAATATTATTTTGGCCGTTACCCAAACATCATCCGCAAGAACAGGACGTCTGCTGCCTTGCTTGACGGCACAGAAACTGCTGCAGAACTTGAACTGCTGGCCAATGATATTCAAATGTATTTTGGTTTAGGTTGCCGCAATGTAACCAAACTGCTTGTGCCAAAGGATTACGATTTTATTCCGCTGTTGAACGCATTAAGGAAGTACGACCGCTTTATGGACTTTCATAAGTACAAACATAATTTCGATTATCATCTAACCCTGCTCATCATGAATAACAGGTTTTATATGACGAATGAGAGTATTATACTTACAGAAAATACATCGCTCTTTTCGCCTGTAAGCCAGGTACACTATGAGTTTTACCAAAACAAAGAAAGTGTGGTACATGCACTAAGCACAAACGACGATGTGCAGTGTATTACGGGGCATGGTTTTATTCCTTTTGGCAGTGCACAGGTTCCTTCGCTGAATGATTATGCTGACGGTGTTGATACGATAGATTTTTTAATTAACCTGTAAATGAAGTGCAACATTTCCAGCACCAGCCCTTTTTCTCAGTAAAGCAAAACTCCGATATACTGTTTTTAGAACATTATATATTAAACCAAATTTCTTCATTAATAAAATCCTAAGCATCATTTAAGCAGCATGGTTTCACTATAATGTCTAATTTTTCCATATCTTGTATTTAAATCCAATACATGAAAAACTGCTCAATCTTCACTGTAGAAGTTTATTTGCGGTATTCAACAACGCCTCACTACAATGCTCCGGTCGTTTACGGAACAAAGGTTTTTGATGTTTATTCTTCAGAAAAATTATTAATGCAGTACGGCAAACACGTTTTAAAAAAAAGGACATGTCCGCCATTATGTTCTGTTTTAACCGCTTAAAAATATTTCATTATTAAAAATTTATAATAAAAAAATGAGCCCGTCTTAAGAATTACTATTGATCATCGTTGCGTCGCACTCTTGTACTTAAGGTTAATTATGAGCTGAAGGCTGCTGGTGCTTATCTGCTCATTGAACCGAACGTACTGGAGTGCGACGCAACGAAAGCTTCATTCATAGTCTTCAGCCTGGCCCATAAAATAAAAAAAAACGCAGTTTGAACAAGATAAAATAATTAACCTTGAACACAGAAACATTACATACTGAATTGCTGCACGAAAAAACAGCCAGGAAAAAAGCAGAAGATCTTCTTCGAAAACAGGAGGATACCATTAACAGCCTTAACCAACAACTTGAGGCGATAAAAAATGATTTTCAAAAAAATATAAAAGAACAAACAGGCAAGATACAATCGATTGCTATGTTTTCTTTGCAAAGCCCCGATCCGCAACTAAGGATTTCTTTTGATGGGAATATCTTATTTCAAAACATAGCTGCAAAGAATCTCAGCAGTTTTTTTTACGAAGGCAATTATTACGAAGCGGAAGCTTTTTGGAAATATCTTTTTCAGGTCATTTCTCCTGGCCAAACAACCTGGCGTATAGAAGCAAAATCACGGTCAAAAATTTATTCATTTACCTGCAGGGTGCTTAATGTAGAAGGTTATATTAATATTTACGGCAACGACATAACAGAGAAAAAAGAAGCAGAACAAAAGCTAAAGGAGTATGAGTCTCATTTCAGGGCAGCACTGGATGCTATTGGTGATAATGTATGGGAGCATGATTTTAAAACCGGCAAAGCAACTTTTTCTAAAAGCCCATTTGATCTTTTAGGCTATACTCTAAAAGAATCAAGTGATATTATTGCGCTCTGGTGGATGAGCACACATGCCGATGACAAAAGAATACTGGAAGAAAATGATGCAAAATATAAAAAAGGATTAATTGACCATCATTCTCTCGAATACCGCTTAATTCAACAAAACGGCTCAATTAAGTGGATACTCGACAGAGGAAAAGTAATTGAAACTGCCGCTGATGGCAAACCTCTGAAGATAATTGGAACACATACTGATATTACCGAGAGAAAGATTGCAGAAGAAGTAATAAGGGAAAGTGAAATGCGGTTCAAAGACCTTGCTCAAAGGGTACCCGGCGTAGTATATCAATGGCAGGAAAATAATGACGGAAGTTATGGGTTTACTTATGTGAGCCCCAAGCTGAAAGATTATTTTGATATAGAGCCTGAGGATGCAGACAAAATTGCAGCACTTATTCATCCAGAAGATAAAGAACGGTGGAGAAATACAATAGATATTGCAAATCAAAAAGAAATTCCATGGGAGTTTGAAGGCAGGCTGCTTTATCCTGATGGCAGCATCAGGTGGTGGCGTGGATCTTCCATCATGTCAGTAAAAAAAGAAACCGGGCGGCTGTACAATGGAATAATGCTGAACATAACAGCACAAAAAGAAAATGAACAACGGATACTAAAAGCAGAACAATTATACAAATTTGCCCTTGAAGGTGCAGGAGACGGCGTATGGGAACACGACTTCATTGAAAATAAAGTTTTCTATTCATCCAGATACAAAAAAATGCTGGGCTACGAAGAAGATGAGTTTAACAATGATGCAGGGGAATGGAGGGCCCACCTGCACCCCGAAGACAAAGAAAAAGCAGGGCGCATTATTGAAGATTATAAAAACGGTTTAATAGAAAAACACAGTTCTGAATACAGGATAAGATGTAAAGATGAAAGTTATATATGGGTATTAGACAGAGGGATGTTAATTGAAAAAACAGCTAACGGGAAACCTAAAAAAATAATTGGCACGCATGCAGAAATAACAAAACGAAAGCAACTTGAAGAACAGGTGCAGTTAAATGAAAAACGGTTCCGCGATTTATTCAACTTTAGCCAGGCAATGATCTGTACGCATGACCTTGGCGGGAAATTATTAACTGTAAACCCATTTATATGTAAAACGCTTGAGTATGGTGAATCTGAAATGGTTAGTAATAACCTCATTGATTTTTTACCAGAAAAGAATAAACATTTATTTCAGGGTCACTACCTCGATGCAATTACAAACAACAGTAATACAGAAGGGGAATTTACAGTACTAAGTAAATCTGGCAAAAAAATACACCTGCTTTACCGCAATTATAAAGTAGAAGAACCCGGGCTTGAGCCTTATGTTATTGGCTTTTCGCAGGATATTACTGAAAGAAAAAATACGGAAGAAATAATAAGGAAGAGTGAAGAAAAATACAGGGGCATAATAGAGAACATGAACTTAGGCTTAATGGAAGTAGACAATGAAGAGAGGATCATTTATGCCAACCAGAGTTTCTGTGATATGAGTGGCTATACCCAGGAAGATCTTATCCTGAATATTGCATCCGATTTTTTTATCAGAAGAAACCACCTCAATATTATTAAAGGAAATAATGAACAAAAAAAAGGGGTTACAGATGCGCATGAAGCTGCTGTAAAAAATAAAAGAGGGGAACTAAAATGGTGGCTTATAAGCGGGGCACCACTACTCAATCAGCAGGGACAATTAAAAGGTTCAATTGGTATCCATCTCGATATAACACAACAAAAAATCCTTGAAAGAGAACTACGCAAAGCAAAACAGGAAGCTGAAAGGTCTTCAAGTGCCAAAGAAATTTTCCTGGCAAATATGAGCCACGAAATAAGAACACCAATGAATGCCATTTTAAATATGGGGCATCAGTTACAAAAGACCGGCGTAGATGAAAAACAGGGTTTTTATATCTCAACTATCAATACTGCGGCATCTAACCTGCTCATAATTATTAACGACATCCTCGATTTTTCAAAGATAGAAGCAGGGAAATTAACGCTCGAAAGAATCGGTTTCAGGCTTTCTGATGTAATTAATCATTCGTTCTGTGTAATTAAACAAAAAGCAGAAGAAAAAGGCCTTTTATTAGAGTACAGTTTAGACGAAAATATTTTCCCTGTTTTCACGGGTGATCCCCACAGGCTTAACCAGGTATTTATTAACCTGTTAAGTAATGCCATTAAGTTTACCGATTCCGGTTATGTAAAAGTTGATTGCACAATCGAAAAAAACAACCGGTTAAACCAGGTTGTTCAAATAAAAGTAAGTGATACCGGTATTGGCATGAGTGAACAATTTTTACAGCATTTGTTTGTAAAATTTTCGCAGGAAGATGAAAGTGCCGCAAGAAAATATGGTGGCACAGGCCTCGGTATGAGTATATGCAAACAGCTTATTGAATTAATGGGCGGCAGCATCCAGGTTAAAAGCCAAAGGAATAACGGCACGCAAATATTCATTGTACTGCCTTTTGAAAAGGGCAGCGAAACAGACCTGCACCTAAAAAACAAACAAACCGTAAGTGCAAATACAATCGCTCATAAAAAAATACTACTTGTAGAAGATAATGAAATGAACCGCGTTGTTGCTATCACCATTCTTAATTCTTACGAAGTAATTGTTGATCAGGCAGAGAACGGACAAATCGCCATTGACTTACTAAAGAAAAATACTTATGATCTTATTCTAATGGATATCCGCATGCCCGTTATGGACGGCCTGCAGGCAACCGGCATCATAAGAAAAGAAATTAATAAAGAAATACCCATCATTGCACTTACTGCAAATACATTAAAAACAGAACAGCAAAAATGCCTCGATGCAGGTATAAATGATTTTCTTTCCAAGCCATTCGAAGAAAACGATCTTATCAATTTAATTTCAAAATGGCTAAATAAAGAAAGCGAAAAAAAGGCCCCTTTATCCGCTCAGCAATTATATACAACCAAACTTTTCAACCTGTCAAAACTAAATTCTATCAGCCGCGGCAACGATGGTTTTATAGAAAAAATGATCAGCATTTTTACAAGGGAAAATAAAAAAGCACTTGAAGATATGCTGCATGCTTTCAACACAGGCAACATTGAAACGATCAATTCAATTGCACATAAAATAAAGCCATCCATAGATAACATGGGCATAGTATCGTTAAAAGATGATGTCCTTAAACTTGAAAAATTCCAGGCATCGCAAAACTCAAATGATGATCTCAAAAAATCAGTTGATAAATTAAACACAGTTTTAAATATTGTATTCGATCAGCTAAACCAGCTAACAGAAGTGGAGTAGAATTTTTTTATACGGTATTATGGGCCATACTGTTGAATATGCATGAGGCTTCCGTTGCGTCGCACTCTTGTACGGTTGGATTATGAATAAGCGTTTACCAAAGTGTAGATTTATTTGTATCTAAACCTATTTCCATGGCAACATTTATGAGTCTCCATATAAAGTCAGAGAATCGGATTCACATCGCAAAACTTCTTCAAGAACTTTCGCATACTAATGAAATGACAAGCAGCTCATATCCTAAAGAACTTGATGAAAGTATTCTATTCAACGAAAACGCGAGCCCTACATATATAGCAATTGGCGATGTTCAAAATGGGTGGATATCTGTGCAAGTAAACAGTTTTAAAAAGTTA
>JANXWM010000435.1 GCA_025351145.1 Chitinophagaceae bacterium | reverse complement strand
GCCGAAACTATTGATATTACTACCTTTCATAACATTCTGCAATCCCACTATTGTAACTATTTTAAAAATAAATTTGGCTATTCAAAAAAAAATAATTCATCTTTGCATTGCAAAAAATTAAAAAATGCTACGCAGTAATTTACATATCGCAACAACAAATGGCTTCAGTCCGTCAGGAACTGATACCATTTTAGGGGCATGTATTGCTGCATCATAACGTTTCCAAAACCAACTGATTCAATAAGGGCCCCGACAAATAGTTGGGGCTTTTTTATGCAAATGATCTGAAAGGAGCATCTAACAAAAAATAAAATAATGATGACAATACAAGTAAAATATTCACCCATCAGCTGTCAGGGCTTAGCCCAAGACAACAGCAAGCGTATTAAAGACGTGATGGGAGAACTGTATCCATACAAGCGACCGTGGCATAAGTAAACATAGGCACAATAAGCCTTTTAGCTATTTACAACCCGGTCGGAATCATAACTGACCGGGCTTTTTATTTTCAGCCAGGTATAAAAAAAGGAGGTATTCAATGAAATGCTGGATGATGATATTAATAGCAAGGATCGTTTATGAAATAGCAAAGAGGACAGAGACTGCAAAAGCGCCTGCTACCGCTGCTAAAATAAATGAAACAATGGTAGCAGACCCCGCAGCTTATGCGGTAAGGCGCGAGTATGTATACAGGATATGATAAGGCCGGTTTACCGGTCTTATTTATCTTTTTATAAGAAAACTATTTTAAACTATTTTTACCAACAATAGCGGGTACATGCAAACGATAAAAGAAGCGATAGAAAAATTATTCCGTCAATACAGCAAAGCAGCGGCCACCAGTATTGAAAAATTGCCACAAAGCGGCAGTGACAGGATCTATTTCAGGATACAAACCGGGCAGGGCAGCTTTATCGCTACTTATAACACAAACATAAAAGAGAACAATACTTTTATCGGTTTTAGCAGGCACTTTAAAGCGTGCAATTGCCCTGTTCCCGGCATCCTTGCGGTCAATGAAGATAAGACCATCTATATCCAGGAAGACCTTGGCGATAGTTCCCTCCTGAATGAACTGGAAGAGAAAGGCCACAATGAAAATGTGTATGAATTGTTTCGCAAAAGCCTGCAGGCATTAGCACATTTACAGGTAAAAGGGGATGAAGGCCTGAATTATGATGACTGCATCACCAGCAGGGAGTTTGGCAAACAAGCCATCCTGAGCGACCTCCTGTATTTTAAATATTATTTTCTCGACACATTAAAGATCCCTTATGATAAAGAGAAGCTCATTGATGATTTTGATGCACTAAGTACTTACTTATCGCACGTAGATCATAAATATTTCATGTTCCGCGATTTTCAAAGCAGGAATGTGATGGTGAAGGATGGTAAGGTTTTCTTCATCGATTACCAGGGCGGTATGAAAGGCGCTTTGCAATATGATGTGGCATCCTTACTATGGCAGGCCAGGGCAGAACTAAGTGATGAATGGAAAAAGAATCTGCTTCATTATTATATGGAATGCGTGGAAGCCCTCCTGCAAAAGCCGATCGATAAGATTCGTTTTGAAAGCCAGTATAACGGTTATGTGCTGATACGCTTATTGCAGGTATTGGGTGCATACGGCTTCCGTGGCTTATTTGAAAGGAAGGCCCATTTCCTCACCAGCATCCCCTTGGCCCTTAAGAATCTTCAATGGTTCTTTAAAAACAGTAGTGTAGGTATTGTATTGCCGGAATTTGAAAGGCTGCTGGGTTTGATAACGGAAGAGGAAGTGATTGGCCGCTTTGAAAATATAAAAGCTACCGCAGAAACCCCGTTGGTGATCAGTGTAAACAGTTTTTCTTATAAAAAAGGCATCCCGGCTGATCTTTCAGAGAATGGCGGCGGTTATGTATTTGATATGCGGGGCATTTTAAACCCGGGCAGGGTGGAGGAGTACAAAAAATTATCGGGGCTCGACAAATCAGTAAAGGATTTTTTGGAACAACAAACCGATATGCCCGTTTATTTGAACAGCGTGTATAACCTGATCGATATTTCGGTAACCGATTATATTAAACGCGGCTTTATAAGCCTGATGATAAATTTTGGCTGCACGGGCGGACAACACCGAAGCGTATACGCAGCGGAAGCATTGGCAAGGCACCTGCGTAATAAGTTTAAAGTGAAGGTTCAGTTAACCCATACCAATCAACAAAACTGGGTGAGATGAAAGCAATGATATTTTCTGCTGGATTAGGCACCCGGTTTAAACCCTGGACGGATAGGCATCCCAAGGCGCTTGCATTGGTAAATGGCAAATCCTTATTACAAAGAAATATTGAATTCCTGCAGCAGTTTCATATTACAGATGTAGTTGTAAATGTGCATCATTTTGCCGGCCAGGTCATTGAAGCGATAAAAATAAACAAGGGATGGGGAAGTAATATCACCATCAGTGATGAAAGGGATCAACTGCTTGAAACCGGGGGCGGCTTACTAAAAGCAAGGCCTTTACTTGATAATGATGAACCATTTCTTACATTGAATGTAGATATCCTTACTGATATCGATATATACAAACTTATTGAATTTCATCATCAGCATAAGCCATTGGTTTCTTTTGGAGTTACCGGCAGGGCCACCTCACGCTATTTTTTATTTGATGAGGATGATCGTTTATGCGGCTGGAGAAATACAAATACGGGAGAACAAAAATTAGCTGTTGATAAGCCCGGCTTAATTCAAAAAGCCTATAGCTGTGTAGTGGTATTTCAACCCGAAATATTTTCTTTGATAAAACAGCAGGGAAAATTCTCATTGACGGAAGCCTATCTCGATCTTGCAAAAGATAACCTCATAATGGGTTATGATCATTCCGGTGATAAATTCGTTGATGTTGGTAAACCGGAAACAGTGGCTATTGCAGAAAAACTATTTGATCCCTAAATAGTGGGTGCCGCCGTTAATTTTCTTTTGTATCAACGGGGGCTCCAAATTCCTTGTTCTCCTTTGGTTTACTCAACCCAAAATTATACCGCAATGTGATACCCAGCCTCCTTGTATCATTTATCCTGGAACCTTTTGCATTTACATCACCCTGATTCAAACTAAAGGAAACATGGTTGGTTTGCAACGCATCATTTACTGATAGAATGACGTTCATTTTTTTCTTCAATATGCTTTTATTGGCCGAAAGGAATAGCCCGCCAAAAGTATTCAGCTCATAAAAACCCTGCAGGGCCTTTGTGCGCATAAAACCCTGCGCATTCACTGTCAATGTTTTTGAAGCTTTAAATTCCTGGAACATGAAAAATAGCCAGCTGCCATGCTTATAATTTAATGGCTGGTTCTCATAAAGGCCTTCATATTCATTATAATTATATTGAGCGCCAATGTAAAAAAAATATTTTCCCCCGGGCGGAATGCCGGCAAGGACCCTGGAATAAAATTCTTTGCTCTTACCCAGATTATCATACGTGCGGTAAGTGATCTTTGTAATATCATCCTGGTAAGTAACGTTAGTGAAAACATCTTTTGTCTGGTTAATGCCAAAAGCCAGCACAGGAAAATCATTAAAAGTTACATTTAACTCATAGTTGGTGGTAAACTGCGGGCGCAATTTAGGATTGCCAACATCAAACAGGTATTGGTCAACATATTTTGGATAAGGATTTAGTATCTCATAATAAGGCCGTTTAATGCTGCGGCGATAAATTGCATTTCCCACCAGGCCAACTCCAAACATCTTAAATAAATTATGGCGCAGGTAAACATAAGGAAAAAGATCTGTGCGCTTGATGGATAAAATGGTGTCTTTAGGGATCAGTTGCCTTCCATTGATATTGGTTGTTTCTAAACGCAAGCCCGGCTTTAGCGTAAAGCCATAAAATGTTTTGGCTACCTGCAAATAGGCAGCGCCGATGACTTCCTTGTATTTGAATGTGTTTGTCTGGTAAGGATCGGGCTGGCTTGGGCCTGCACCGCTTTGGGTAAAATAAACGGCACTGTTATTACTATTGCTGATGGTTCCCTTGATGCCGGTTTCGAGCGTTAACTTTTTAGGGAACTTACGTATAAGGTCGGTTTGCAGGGTAAAGATGTTTTTAGTGCTCTTGTTCTCGCCATCCCCGGCCACTGTTGGTTTTGCCGGCAGGTAATAATAATTATCATAGGCCTGGTTATTGCTGCTCCTGAAATAATTGTGATCGAATTCTGCTGTCCATTCGCTACCCAGCGAATCAATTTTATATTTCGACGAAATATTATTGGCGATGAATAAAGTGTTGTTTGTGTTATTGATGTCCGATCGGTTTTGCCCCAATATGGCTTGTGTAAGATCATTATAAATAGTGATGGGGCTGGTGGCGCTGCTACTGCCGTTATTATTACTCAACCTTAGGTCATAACCAATATTGAATTTTTTGGTAAAGGCGATATCGATACCGGCACCCAGGTAATTATTTACAGAAGGGTAAGTTGTAAATGATCTTTGTGAAAGTAGGGATGAATCTGTTTTAACCAACCTGTCTGTATTTAATTCTTCATAATTCTTTCTACCCGTGAACTGGTAACTCAAATAGCTGTTGATCTTTCCTGCACTTTTATTGATGTTGAAGCCGGCTGTTTGTGTAGCATATACCCCCTGGAAATAACCTGCATTCAAACTACCATTGCTGCCCAGTTTTACCCCTTTCTTTAAAACAATGTTTACGATACCGCCGCTGCTGGCTGCATCATATTTTGCTGAGGGGTTACGTAATATTTCGATCTTACTTACACTGCCCGCCGGTAAACTTTTTAGCAGGGAAGCAAGGTCTTCACTACTTAATTTCATTTCGCGGCCGTTGATGTAAACGGTTGCCGGCGTCATGCTGTTCAAATACACGTTGCCATCCTGGTCAACGATGGTACCGGGTGTTTTTTCCAATACTTCATACGCATTGGTACTACTGTTGGCCAATACTTCTGCGTCAACAATCGTCTTGTCATCTTCTTGTTTTACCAATGGTTTTTTGGAAACTACCACTACATTGGCCATTCCCTTTACATTCCTTTTCAGTAAAAAGGAAATGCTAACCGGTTTATCAGTTATGCCAATTGATCTTTCTGCATTTTCAAATCCTATCCCTGAAACCCGGACGAGTAATTTGGAAAAAACCTTTACAGTAAAACCAACTTTATTGTTATGTGCTACCTGCGATTGAACCAACAGCGTATCGGGTAAGCGATAAACCTGCACGCTAAGGTCATTAAGGGAATCGTTTTTGGCAGATAACAAAGATACCTGCAGGGTTGTTTTTCTCTGCGCAATTCCAAATAAAGTAAAAAAAAACAAACAGCCTGTAAGAATAAATTTTTGCTTCAATGATTGGTTTTCTTTGCCGGGGTGCTAAAAAATTGTTGATTAATGATGATCGGATGATTACTTTTTATCAAAAAGGTCCTTCTTATCCACCACTTTCACTTTATCTTTTATTTTAAGTGTTTTGCTAACTACGTCGTACGGCCCGGTGATCACCATATCACCTTCATGCAGGCCTTCTGTTATTTCAATATTAGTGATATCCTGGATATCGGTTTTCACTTTCACTTTTCTTACCTTATCAGCCGAATCTTTTACAAATACCACTACTTCCAGGTCATCCAATAATGCTGCGGCAGTTTTTACATTATTCGGATCATCAGTTTTCTTTGCGTCTTTTTTTGAATTTGTGCTGTCATTTTTATCACGCGTGGTTACGGCATTAATGGGAACGCTCAATACATCAACATGTGTCTTTGTCTGTATATCTGCACTGGCACTCATTCCAGGCCGAAAGGGAAAAGAGCCTTTTCCCACCAGGTCGGTATAGCTTTCGGGTAATAAACGGATATACACTTTATATTGTGTTACATCATTGGAAGAACTGGTCAACGCATTTTGCGATGCAGCGCCATTATTACTGCTGGCTATCTGTGTAACGATGCCTTTGAATTTCCTGTTGTTGTATGCATCCACTTCCACAAGCGCGGTATCACCTTGCTTTACTTTTGGCACATCATTTTCGCCTACATCAACCCGCACTTCAATTTTGGCCATGTCTGCGATGCGTAAGATCTCTGTTCCACTCATCAGGTTACTTCCTACCACACGTTCCCCTTTTTTTACATTCAGCAAACTTACCACGCCATCCATGGGCGACACAACGATCGTTCGGCCAAGATCCTTATCGGCTTTTTCGAGATTCGACCTGGCACTTTTTACACTAGCTTGTCCGCTGCGAATGCCCTGTAATGCTGCATTGTAATTGGCTTTGCTGCTCCTCAATGCAGATTCCGCCACGTTGAATTCATTACGGCTGATCACTTTATCATCAAATAATTTCTTCTGCATATCATAGGTACGTTGCGCCTGTTCCATCTGAGCATTCAAAGCGTCTAATGCTGCCTGTGAGTTGGCAACCTGTGCCTGGCTCTGCTCTACGCCACTCGCTGCCTGGTCGCGTTGAATGTTATAGATATCGGCATAGATACGCGCAAGCACCTGGCCCTTTTTTACCGAATCGCCTTCCTGCACCATTAATTCGGTGATCTCACCGCTGATATCCGGGCTCACTTTAACTTCAATTTCCGGGTATATCTTACCGCTGGCATTAACCAGTTCCGTAATGGTGCGCTTCTGCGCTTTTTCTGCAGTTACTTTAATGCCATCATCGTTGCCGGCCTTAAAAAATATCACCAGCACTACAATCAATACTCCCAGCCCTGCCAGCACCCATTTTGTGGACTTCTTCATATTGTAAATTTATTTTGTAACCAACATTTGATCTTTATTCAACCTCAGTGGCGTCGCACGCTTGTGCGGTAACACTTCCCTCAACACTGCTAGGCCCCTTTTAAGGGCAGCGGAGCTATAATTTTAATCCCTGCCCCTTATAAAACTCCAATACTTTCATCTTAAAAACATAATCAAACTGGTTCAGTGCGTTCTCCAATTTTGCCCTGAATAAATTATTCTGGTTGGTGATCAGGTCAAGCGTGGTAAGCATTCCCACATCATAGCGTTTTTGTGCAAAAGAAAAACTGCGTTCGGCTGTTTGCAGGCTTTTCTTACCGGCATTGAATTTTTCCATGGCCACCATGGCTGCATTGTAAGCCTGGTAAATATCCTGCTTTAATTTCTGGTCATCGAGTTCTTTTTGTAATTCCTGGTTCCTGATATTGATCTTGCTTCTTTCGAATGCAGTGCGCAAGCTGCCGCCATTGAAAATGGGAACGCTGAGGCTTAGTCCCACCGACTGCCTGAAGTTCTCATTCAACTGCCGCAACAGGGCTGTTTTGGAATAATCATAATTGGTAAAAGGTGCAAAAACACTGTAATCGGTACCACTCACATTTACAGTGCCAAATGGGGTATTCACGATCGATGACCCCGTAACTTCTTTTGCGCGGCTGTTAAACCCGCTGCCAAGGCTTCCGTAAACAGATATGGTAGGGTACATTCCGGCTTTTGCTGCAGCCGAACTTTTTTTAACTGCCTTTAATTTAAAATCGTTTACCCGTTGCTGTGGCATATTGGCCATCGCTGATGCATAAACGTTTTCGGGTTGCAGGTCGCTGATCTTTTCCACCGGGATCAATTCTACCGGAGGTGTATCGATCTCAAAGGCTGCTGCGGCATCGATAGGCATGTAAGATTTTAAAGACAATATGCTTTGTTCCGTATTCCCTCTTGCGCTGATAAATGTAGCGCTGTCCCTTGCTACCTGCGCTTCCAGTTCTGATGCATTTAATTCGGGTAAAGCGCCCTCATCCACTAATTTCCGTGTATTGCTTAATTGCGATTGTGATTGCTGCAATTGCACGCCTGCAATCTTTTCCTGTTCCTTTGCCAGCAGTATTTGCAGGTATGCATTGGCGACAGTTAAAGCGATGTCGGTTTTTAATTTATCGGTATTTGCTTTTGCTGCCATCAATTCCCATTGATTGGCCGCGATCGTATTTTTTTTGCTGTACCAGTTGAATATCTCCGCACTGCTTTGCAATTGCAGATTGGCGGATATATAACTTTGCGTAATAAGGCTGAAGCTGGTAGGGTCCTGGTTGCGGCCGCTGTTATAAGCAGGGCCGCCACTGAAACTTACGTTAGGGTATTGCCCCAACTTACTTTGCTTGTATTGGAGCTCAGATAATTTCGTTTGCAGGTCGGTTTGCTTAACAGAAATATTATTGGCCATTGCATATTCTATGCATTCCTTCAGGCTCCACTTTTTCTGGGCTTTTACAGTGCTACAGGTAAGGAGGAGTGCAATAAAGAAGGGAATTTTAAATCGCATGCGGCAAAAATAAACCATCCGTGGTTAACCAGCTAAAAAGGATAGGGCAGGCGGTAAAATTTTACATCATTTTAGCAAAGGCCTGCTCCAGGTCCTTTATTAAATAGTCAGGGTCTTCCAACCCCACGTATAAACGCAACATCCGGTGTGTTGCATTGGAAGCGTTAAATTCAGCAGGTTGTATGCCCGAACACTTGGGAATGATAAGGCTTTCGTGCCCGCCCCAGCTTACAGCCATGAAAATGTGCTGCAGGTCTTCACAAAATTTTTCTACCCTGGCTATTGTTTCAGCCTTAATGATAAATGTAAGTAAGCCACAAGCGCCACTCATTTGTTTTTTTGCCAGTGCATATTGTGGAAAGGTTTCGTCAAAAGGAAAAATAACGCTTTCTACTTTGGGGTGACGCTTTAAATAGTCAACGACCTTTATGGTAGAAGCACTGATCCTATCGAGCCTTGCAGGTAAAGTGCGCAGGCCACGTATCAGCAACCAGGCATTGAAAGGTTGTATGCCGCTGCCGATATTCATGTACTCGCTGTTAAAAATGCGCTCGATCATTTCTTTGCTGCCACTTAAAACACCTCCTAAAGTATCGCTATGGCCGCTGATATATTTAGTGGCTGTTTGCATCACCAGGTCTATTCCGTATTCAATAGGCCTTTGATACAGCGGGGTACAGTAACTGTTATCAATGATCGTTACAATACCTGCTGCCCTGGCAAGATCGGCTACTGCCTTAAGGTCCTGCAGCGCATAGTCCCAACTGTTAGGGCTCTCCAGGTAAATGACCGTGGTGTTGGGTAAGATGGCCCTTTCAAAATTCGCTATGGCTGTTCCGTCAATGTATGTTGTGGTTACGCCAAACCTTGGTAAAATATCATTGAACATTTTTTGCGCCCAGCTATAGGGCTGATCAACGGATACGATATGGTCGCCCATTTTTACATTCGCCAGTACGGATGCAAATATCGCAGCAGCGCCACTGCCAAAAACAAGGCAGTCTTCGGCACCGTCTAATGCAGCCAGTTTTTTTCTTAAGATATCTACTGTTGGGTTCCTTCCCCTGCTATATAAATAAGTGGAATATTCATCCGCAAAAGCTTTTCGCATATCCTCCACCGTATCAAACACAAAATTGCTCGTTTGCATGATGGGAGGAGAAACGGCGTTGAAATAATTTTCCCTTTCTTCGGCAAATTCATTGAGGATGTAAGAGATATCCATTTAAAATGATTTTTACTTTCATTGCCGTTGGTTTAAGCTGGCGGCGATGAATGGAGTTATTTTTTCTTAAAATAAAACAAATAATATATCGCCAGTAATATCGCCAGTAATCCAACGCCTATTACAGCAGCCTTAGGATCTTTTATTATTACGCCAACAGCCACCATAAAATAACTGAAAACAAAAAAGGAAGCAAGCAGGGGAGTAAATTTATTCCAGGCCCCTGTTATCATTTCCTGGTTTTGCAGGCGCTTTCGCAGGATGAAAATGGTAGCAGCAGAAGTGCTCATGCCAATACTGTCTAAGAACATGGTGAAGTTTAAAATATTATCCACCCCTTTGCCAAAAAATGTAATGATGATCGTTATCAAAGCAAAAGTGGTTAGCCCGGCTACTAATGCCTGGTTCTTTGGGCTACGGTAAGAGAATATCTTGGGAAAAACTTTATCCTCACTCATGGCGAACATCACCCTTGGGTTGCTCATGAGTAAAATATTAACATAAGCCAGCACGGATAAAAACATAAGCCCGTCAAACACTTTACCACCGGCCTTTCCAAACCATGCCTCGCATAAAAGAGAACCGATGGCGCTGGCATTTTTCATCTTATCATAACCAATCACCTGTGTGTAAGAATAATTGATGAGCAGGTACAAACCAACAACAATGATGATGCCGATAAAAATCCCTTTCGACAATATCTTCGTGCTTTTCACCTCGGCGCCAAAATTTATCGTTTGTTGGTAACCGCCATAAGAAAAGCAGACGGGTATCAGGCAGATCAAAAATAAAGAGAAGCCATTTTTATCGGCCAGTGTAAAAAGGGGAGCATTGGCCTCATAACCATGCGGCTCAACAACAACTCCTTTGAAGATACTGGCAATTAAAAGCAGTACCAATCCAATTTTAATAACGATGAGTACATTCTGTGTACGGCTGCTGGTCTTTAAACCCATCAGGTTCACGCAGTAAAATAATGCAACAGCGATGATCGATATGGACGTATTGAATAAAATGCCTGAAGGGTGACCGAAAAGCAGGTCACTTACATAATCTGCCCCGATGAGCGCAACCACCGCAAGTGAAGCTGCATTGCTGATCAGTATCAATGCATTTACCGTAAAGCCAACAGCAGGGTGGTAACATTCTGCGAATACTTTATAATAACCGCCCATCGAAGGCAGGCGCAAACCGATCTCGGCATAAGTGAGGGCGCCACATAATGCAATTAGGCCGCCAACGGTCCACACTAAAAAAAAGATACTGCTGTTACCCGATGTGGCCGCTACCGAGGCGGGGTTCCTGAAAATACCCATGCCGATAACAAGGCTTACCACGATCATGGACAGATCGAAGAGATTGAGCTTATTTGATCTTGCTGTCATGCTTTGAAGATACTGATAATTTAGGTGTTGTGCCTTTAGCGCGCTAACAAAATGCCAGGGTCCAAAGATCAGGGAACTGAATTTGAGTTCACAGTAGTACAAAAGCTACATCAGGGAACCAACCCAGGAAAAGGCAGTAATCTTTCCTGGGGGTCTTTTTTTGTTTCTTTTTTGGACAAGCAAAAAAGAAAAAATAAGATCATTGAAAACAGGCTACGGTTTAATAGTATCTCTTAAAAAATTAATAGCATAATACGTTGATAATTTATAATATTAAAACGAAGGAAAAAGAAAAAACAGGCGTCTATATGATTTGGGTCATAAAGCTAACGGCCATATTTTTGCAACTTGCAGCATACGATGAAAGCCCTTTCGGTATCAATATTATTATTAGCCTTGCTGGCACAAAGTTTTAGCCGTTTCCTGGTGGTATTGCAGTACAACCTTAACAGGGAGTATATTGCAAAAAACCTCTGTGAGAACAGGAATAAGCCCAAATGTTGCTGCCATGGCAAATGCTTTTTGAAAAAGCAGCTGGCTAAGAATGATAAGGAAGAGAATGCTCCTAATAGCAATTCAAAAAAAGACGGAACTGAAGTTTTATTTTTTGCACAGGAAAGAAAATACCCGAACATTCATTTTATAGCGTACACAGGAAATAAATATTTTATTTATGATTCCTGTTTCACTCCTCATGCTCACTATGACGCTTTATTTCGCCCCCCGCAAGTGTAAAAGAGGGCTTCTTAAATAAGCCTGATCTTTATCATCAGCGTTTAGTCATTTATAATTAGGCCACTGATCATTCAAGTATCCTTTAATGACTTATTGGCCAAATGGCTTTGTGACTTTCCATAATTAAATTTTTCATTCAATAACTTTCTTTATGAAAAAATACCTTATAGCAACCGCTATGTCGTTGCTTGTATTGAACACTGTGCGTGCCTGCGAGATCTGCGGCTGCGGATTAGGCAATTATTATATCGGCATGTTGCCTCAATTCAGCCATAAGTTTTTTGGTATCCGTTACCAGGTACGGAATTTTCATACCATTATTGCGGATGACCCTACACAGTTCAGCAGGGATTATTATAAAACAATAGAATTATGGGCTGGTTGGAACATTGGCAAAAAATGGCAGGTACTTGCCTTGTTACCCTACAATTATATTCACCAGGTTTCGGATGATGGCGTTACCAATAACCAGGGCATTGGCGATATTGCTGTGATGGCCAACTACAAGATATTTGATAAGACAACTATTACGAGAAATGATAACAGTTTTGCTCAACAGCTGTGGGTTGGTGCAGGCATTAAATTACCGACAGGAAAATTCAATGTTGATGCTACCGATCCTGCGCTGGTAGCTGTTGCCAATACACAAACAGGCACTGCTAGTACAGATTTTATGCTGAACACCATGTATAATATACGGATCAATAAAGTTGGCATCAACAGCAGTGCTTCTTATAAAATAAATACAACTAATAAGGACAAGTATTCATTTGGCAATAAATTTTCTGCCAATTCATTTGTGTATTATGCAATAAAAAAAGGAAATATTGGCATTACACCCAATCTTGGTATCAATTATGAAACTACGGCTGTTAATACTTTACAAAAAATAACAGTATTACAAACCGGCGGTCATTTATTGGCCACAACTGCAGGTGCAGAACTGAGCTTTAAGAAATTTACTGTAGGTGCAAATATGCAATTACCAATTAGCCAAAATTTTGCAAATGGCCAGACTGAAATGAAAATGAAGGGGATGATGCATGTGACATTCTCATTATGATTCAAACTATTTTCGATGAGCATTGGTATATGGCACAAGAGTGCGACGCAACGATGGTGAGTAAAGAACAAATGCTGGTAACAAAATTCAGTTGATCGCTATTTCCCGACTTCGTTTGAAATTAGGGCAGTACAGTTCGATTTCGTTTAGCGCGTGTAGATCACGGAAAATATTTTCTTTTTTCTTTCGCATTAATCCTCCATTTTTGCAACAGATTTGGTTTCCGATTTCAATTCGGGATTAAAAGGGAAGTCAGTCAAAATCTGACGCTATCCCCGTAGCTGTAAGGGCCTCCCCAAACCCCTCCAAAGAGGGGCTTTGAAGAGCAAAATTCTACAACCACTGTCTAGCTTAAGGCGAGATGGGAAGGTAAAAGCCTAAGCCAGAAGACCTGCCTGATCTGCATAACAATCATTTAAGCTTTCGGGTGAAAGGCAGGAAATGTAATGGCTCAACGGCTTTTACTTAGTACTACACAGCTTTAGCGAAGTAGTATATTTCTAACACTTTTTTTCCAGGAAGCAGTCACAAAAAAAATCTTTTCAAAAATGAAAAAGAAAATTTTTATTGCGGCTGCTGTACTTATCAGCAACCAGCTATCAGCGCAACAAGACAGCGCAAAAAAACTCAATGAAGTTTTTGTAACCGCCAACAAATTCCCTAACAAAACATCTTTAACCGGCAAGGTAGTTGTAGTAATTACCCGTGAGCAGTTGGAGAAGAGCGGAGGTAAAGACCTGGCACAGGTATTGACAGAACAGGCAGGGCTTTATGTGAACGGCGCCACCAGTAATCCGGGAAAGGATAAAAGTGTTTACCTGCGTGGTGCAAAAGTAGACCACACTTTAATTACTATTGACGGTGTGCCGGTATATGACCCATCGGGTATTGGTAGCAATTTTGATATACGCCTGCTGCCCATCGATAATATAGAACGCGTTGAAATTTTAAAAGGAAGCCAGTCAACATTGTATGGCAGTGACGCCATTGCGGGCGTAATAAATATCATAACAAGAAAGGAAAATAAAAAGCCTTTAGGCCTTACCGGTATGCTAGCCTACGGAAGCTATAATACACTGCATGCAAATGTTGGTATAGGTGGCAAGCGTGGTAAATTTGATTACAACCTGGGCTATACTTATTATAAGACCGCAGGTATCAATGAAGCAACGGATACCATTACCAAACCACATACAACTGATAAGGACGGGAACGATCAAAACAGTATCTATGTATCTCTTGGGTTTCATCCAACCAGTACGATAAGCATCCAACCCTATATCCGCTACACGAAATTCAATGGCAATATTGACCAGGGAGCATTCACAGACGAACTGGATTATACTTATACTTCCGATAACTTCCAGGCAGGACTCAGCAATGAATTTAACCTGGGGAAGGGAAAACTGCATGTATTATATAATTACAATAATACGAACAGGGAATACATTGATGATTCGGTTAAAAGCCGTAATGGCTATTCGATATACAGTAAAGGAACTTATAAGGGCCGCGAGCATTTTGCAGATGCATACATCGTGTACCCATTTACACAATATGCCAAACTAACTGCAGGGGTTGACCTGCGGAGTTCCAACAGCGACCAGGCATACACTTCTCTCAGCCCTTACGACCCAAAACCGCTGGGGAAAGACAGCCTTAAACAAAACCAGTTAGGCGTGTATGCTGCCATGGTGCTGAATACCAAGGCAGGCTTCAATGCTGAGCTGGGTGGGCGTTTCAATCATCACTCTACTTACGGAAGTAATTTTGTTTTTAATTTTAACCCCTCTTTTCTTTTACAGGAACAATGGAAATTTTTTATGAATATCTCATCCGGCTATAAAACACCAACGCTGTATCAACTATACTCGGAGTATGGGAATAAGAAATTAGATCCCGAAACCGCCATCAGTTTTGAAACCGGTGTGCAGTATTTTACAAAGAATAATAAAGCCAGCGGCCGCATTACCTATTTTAACCGTTCGGTAAAAGACGTTATTGCTTTTTTCTTCGACCCGAATACTTATCAATCGAAGTACATTAACCAGGACAAACAAAAAGATCATGGCATAGAGCTGGAATCATCAATACAGTTGTGTAAAACAATGTCACTGAAATTATTCTATACCTATACCGACGGGAATATCACCACTAAGAATAACGGAAAGGATACAACCTATTTTAATCTTATCCGCAGGCCCAAGAGCAGTTTTGGGTTTAACCTGGGCAGCAATATCACTAAACAATTGTATGTGGGCACCGGGCTGAATGCAGTAGGTAAAAGAACGGATATCACTTATGATGCTTTCTTTAACCAGGTAAAGGTTGACCTGAAGAGTTATGTATTATGGAATATGTATGTTCAATATGCTGTATTGAAAAATAAATTAAAACTCTTCGCTGACCTGCATAACATCACGGATGCGAAGTATACCGAATCTTATGGCTTTAATACCATGGGATTTAATGCAACTGCAGGGGCGCGGTTTAATTTTTAAGCATGTGTAAACACGAAGAAAAATATTGCCCGCGCTGCAATGGCTTGTTTGAATGCAAGCCGGGCAATATTACCCAATGTCAGTGTTTTGGAATTATTTTTACGGAGGAAGAAAAGCGTTGGGTTGCGGAAAAATATTCAGATTGTTTATGCAGTGTTTGTCTTGTGGATGTTAAAAATGAATTCGCTATACAACTAAAGCAATTACCTTTGCAAAAAACAGCAGATAATGTTTGATTTCGGAGGAATAGCGCTTAAAGAGATCGTTACGGTATCTTTTACATTGTTTGCGGTGATCGATATGCTGGGTTCCATACCCATATTGGTATCACTGAAAGAGAAATTCGGTGGTAATATCAGGTCAATGCAAGCAACACTGGTATCAGCTGCATTGATGATCTTATTCTTGTTTCTTGGGAAAGAATTTTTAAAACTGCTTGGGCTCGATGTTAAATCCTTTGCCGTAGCCGGAAGCATCGTGATCTTTATCCTTGGATTGGAAATGGTATTGGGAGCAGAATTCTTTAAGCCCGATAAGAATGCCAAGAGCGGCAGCGTGGTACCCATTGCATTCCCCATCATTGCAGGCAGCGGAACACTCACTACCATCATGAGTTTAAAAGCAAACTATGGTGATGTGAATATTTTGATCGGCATATTGATCAACTGTATTGTTATTTACCTGGTACTGAAATCACTAAAGTGGATAGAAAAGGCTTTGGGGCCTAATGGGCTTGCGGTAGTCCGTAAATTTTTTGGCGTAATTTTGATCGCGATAGCGGTGAAGATCTTTGGAAGTAATATTGTGAAATTCGCACATTGATACCGCTTCAGTTTACATTTTGCAGGCCTCGTAGTACAATGCCCGCCCGTCTGAACGCCGTTCGGACGGGGATAGTGAAAGAGCTTAAAAGTAAATTTGAAATTATATTGGCCTCGTAGTACAATGGATAGTATAAGAGTTTCCGAAGCTCCAGATTCAAGTTCGATTCTTGACGAGGCCACAAAAAATGATTTATGTTTTATGTCTATGTAATAAAAAGTGTGAATCATGATTTTTATTACAAAGGGCACTGTGAAAATTTAGAGGAAAGATTGAAACAACATAATTCTGGAATGACCGAATCAATTCGACCATATATTCCCTTCAAATTGGTGTACAAAGAAGAATTCAAAACAAGAGAAGAAGCCGTTAAAAGAGAGAAATACTTTAAATCATCTGCTGGAAGAAGATTTTTAAAAAGTAAGTTGGGCTCATAGTACAATGCCCGCCCGGCTGAACGCCGTTCGGACGGGGATAGTATAAGAGTTTCCGAAGCTCCAGATCCAGGTTCGATTCCTGGCGAGGCCACTCTTTGGGAAGGACGGCTAAAAAAATGTAGCCGTCCTTTTTTTATTTCTATGAAACGCTTATCTGCTTTGAGAAGTAGCGACATGATGTCTTGATCTTTAGCGGTTCGAACTTTTTTATTTTCAAAAACCAATTTTTCCGGGAAGGTCGAACCCAGAATCCGGTGTTTTTCTTCCAAATCTGCATCCAGAAAGAGTTTGTCGAAGTTTCGGAAATAATAGAATCCATAATCAATAATTTTATTTGCTTCGGGATCTGTTCTTTCACTTGAAGCAATATCTCTGATCAATTTATTTAATTGTGGTTCTAAACGGGCTCTAATATTGTTATAATCAACAGTATCAAGAGAACCATCCAACATCATATTTTGAGCATTAATCAATCTATTTCTATAGGTATCAGCTTCCTGCTTTAACTTATTTAAATCAGTGCTTTTTTCTTTACTGTTTTTAAGAATTACATCTTTCAAGATTATTTCCAGAGAAAGTAAAGTTTTTTGATGATTACTGATGTCTGCAAGCTGCTCATAAAAAACTTCATTTGCTTCTGTTGCCCTGAATCTTTCTTTACA